>NZ_JBMBTE010000116.1:0-15358 GCF_048897285.1 Rhodococcus sp. O3 | reverse complement strand
ATGTCGCTGGGCATCCTCGTGCTGTTGCCGCTCGCCGCGTTCGAGGCGGCGGGCGCGTTGCCAGCCGCCGCGCTGACGTTGACCCGGGCCCGGATCGCGGCCGGCCGGATCACCGATCTGCTCGACCGTGCCGACCGGCCCGTCCCGCACGGAACATGCCCGATCGACGGTCCCGGACACCTGCGCGCCACCGGACTGCGCAGTGGCTGGCCGGGTGGCCGCGCGTCGGCCGCGCTCGACCTGGACCTGCCGCCGGGCGCGCGCGTCGCCATCGTGGGAGCCAGCGGCAGCGGTAAGACCAGCACGATCATGACGCTCGCCGGCCTGCTGCCCGCGGCCGCGGGGTCCGTGACCCTCGACGGCGTCGCGCTCGACGAGATCGACCGGACCGAACTGCCGCGTCACGTCGGGTTCTTCGCCGAGGATGCCCACGTCTTCGAGACGTTGGTGCTCGAGAACCTGCGCGTGGCGCGCGGCGACGTCGACGAGAACGACGCGACGGCCGCGCTCGAGGCGGTCGGGCTGGGGGAGTGGGTGTCGGGGCTGCCGGACGGGCTGCACACGACCCTCGAGGGCGGTGCCCGCGCGCTGTCGGGTGGTCAGCGTCGACGGCTCCTGCTGGCGCGGGCGCTTCTGTCACCGGCGAAGGTGCTGCTGCTCGACGAACCGACCGAGCATCTCGACGCCGACGACGGCGCTCACCTGCAGCGTCTGCTGCTGGACCGGGACGCCGGGCTGGTCGCCGCCGACCGCACGGTCGTCGTCGTCACCCACCAGTTGCCCGCCGGCACGGCCGCGGACCGGGTCGTCGAGGTCCCGGAGAGCATCCCCGGAAATAATCCGTTGCCGAGCCTCTGACCCAGGCGTACTTTCGTCGGTACACGAGGAAGGAGGTGGTCTGGACAATGAGTGAATGTCGGACACGTGAGGTGGCTGCCGGCTAGCCGCTGTCGCCGACGACGGTGTATTCACCGACCGCGCGCGCGGCTGGCGAATCCCAGGTAGTCACCCGGCCCCCGAGCCCCCGGTCTGTCCGGCCGGGACCTGCGAGGGAGTGGATGCGTCCGCCCTCGCCGGTATGGCTCGGGGGCCGCTCCGTGTTCACGGGCGGTTCAGCGATGTCCAGCGGGAACAGCGATGTCGAGCAGGACAGCGAAGTCGAGCGCGGGTCGGCGCTCGTTCAGCAGATACGACCGCTCAGCCGATGTGACGTGACAGCCGCGCCGACAGGTGCGGCTTCAGGTCGCCGTCCGCGGTGATGCGTTCCTCGACGTACGCGAGGTCGCCGCCTTCGATGATTCCGTAGAGGCGCTTGGCGCCGCCGACGACCTCACCGGACTGGCTACGGATCACCACGTCCGTCGCGATCTCCCACGACGACTGGGTCAGGGCCGTTCCGTAGTAGAGCTCGACGACACCGGAGCTGTGGCTGATCAGCAGTTCGAGGGTTTCGGGATCCTCGCTGCCCACGGCGTCCTGCCCGGCGACGCGCCAGTAGCCGCTCTCCCGGCGATCCGGGGCGGCGTACTCACCGTTCTCGTCGAGTCTCCAGGACCGTGACTCCCACACGAGGTAGTCGCCACCGTCGTGCGAGACGACGATCTGCTGACCGAAGTGGTAGTCGCCGGTCCGGGGATCGTTGCCCTCGCCCTCGCCGCGCCACACGCCGACCATCGGCAGCAGCGCCAGCAGCGCGGGATGCAGATCCGGCCCGAGCCGCAGGTTGGCGGTGTCCTCGGGCAGAGGCAGCCCCTGCAGGACCGGAACGTTCAGGTCCGCGGTCGCCTTGGCGCGCTCGATGGCGTCGGCGACGGCCTTGTCCCCGCTGCCGCGGACGACACCGGGGTTGTCACCGGGTTCGCTCGTCACGACTCGTCGGTGACCAGACGGTAGATGGTGTACAGCGTGAACCACGTGATGAGCAACGCTGCAAGGACAAGCAGGACCTCGAAGAAAATGACCACGGGCACATCTTAGACCGCGGCCGTGAGGCACGAAAATCGGCCGTCGGCCTCAGACCGTGCGGAGGCCCGGCTGGGCGAATAAGGTACTTCCGATCCGGCAGCATCGGCCGGACACACGCATTTCGGAGGTCGCGTGCGCCCGTTTCGCACTACTGTTCTGTCCGCAGCGGCGCTCGCTGCCCTGTCCGTCCCCGTGCTCGCGCCCGTCGCCGCGGCGGCGCCGGGGAGCGGTTCGAGCCTGCCCGGCTCCGGTCCGGTGATCCATCCCGACAACGCGGCACTCGACTGCCCGGACCTGCTGATCGTCGCCGTCTCGGGTGCCACCGATTCGACCGCCGACCGGAATCCGGTCGAGGAGGAAACCCGTCAGTTGTGGTCCAACTGGGTCGGCAACGTGACCGTTCCCGTGGGCGAGGCCAACAGCGCGGATCCCGGTTCGGTGGGATGGATGTACGTGCCCTACCCCTCCACCTACGGCCTCGGCCTGTTCGAGGACGTGCCCACCTACCAGGATTCGGTGGCCGCGGGGGTCGCGTCGACGAACCGCATCCTCGACGAGCAGAAGGCCCGGTGCGGGGACAGCACGCGATTCGTGCTCGTCGGCTACAGCGTCGGTGGGGAGGTCATCGAGCGCGTCACCCGGGAACTCGGGCATCGTCCCGCCGATGCCCACGTGAGCCCCGACGACGTCGCCGGAGTCGTTCTCATCGGCGATCCCTACCGGCCCGCCGGGGCCGATTCGTTCGGTGAACCGGGCCCGGCCGGCGGCGGATTCATGTCGTCCGAGCCCGCCGACTACGGCGCCCTCGCCGACCGCGTCCGGTACTCCTGCCGCCCCTACGACATCGCGTGCGACGCCCCCGAGGACATCGCGATCCTCGAACTGGCGCTCGGCGTCCTCGGGCAGATGCGCTTCACCCTGGCGAACCCCCTGCAGACGATCACCGACGGCGAGCGGGTGATCTCCACGATGGCGGCCCGCGCGGCCGCGCACATCGTCTCCGACGAGGACTGGTGGCAGTCCGACGAATCGCTGCTCGACGTCCTGCGCACGGTCGCGGACCGGAGCCGTCCGGTGCCCGGTGAGGACCGTGGCCCCGAGCGGCTCCGGGAACTGCTGGACTGGGCCATGGGCCCCGGGATGCCTGTCGTCCAGGAGAAACTGCGCGCCGAGGGCGCCGGATTCGTCGAGGACAACAGCGGCGTGGTCGATCTGGTCCTGAAGCCGTACATCTTCCTCGCGTTCTTCCAGCACATCGCGTACTGGAACAACAACCCGAACGACCCGTGGTACTGGGAGAGCGAGAAGATCGTCGACTGGATCAGTGAGCTTGCCCGCGCCGAGCGGGACCGGGATCCGGCCGGCAACTGACCTACCCGAGCGAAGGGGCCCCGTTCCGACACGGAACGGGGCCCCTTCGCTGTGTGTTGGTGCTTGTTACTTGGCGACAGTCACGTCGACGTTGTGCACACCGGCAGCGCTCGGGCTGATGGTGGAGTCGCCGTTGCCGACGCTCGAGAGTGCACGGACCTTCCAGGTACCGGGCGCGGCGAAGAAGCGGAAGTCGCCGGTCGCGGAGGCGACGACCTCGGCGGTGAACTCATCGGTGCCGTCGAGCAGGCGCACGAAGGCACCGCCGACGGGCTGGCCGTCGGAGTCGAGGACCCGGCCGGTGATGACCGTTTCCTTCTCGACGTCGACGCCGGCAGGCAGGCTCTGGCTCTGAACGGGTGCTCCGCACATGTTTTCTTACGCTCCCAACTCGATCGGTGCGCCGACCAGCGAGCCGTACTCGACCCAGCTGCCGTCGTAGTTCTTGACGTTCTTCTTGCCGAGGATCTCCTGCAGCACGAACCAGGTGTGGCTCGAGCGCTCGCCGATACGGCAGTAGGCGATGGTCTCCTTGGAGTCGTCGAATCCCTTGTCCGCGTACAGCTTTGCAAGGTCCTCGTCGGACTTGAAGGTGCCGTCCTCGTTGGCGGTGGTGCTCCACGGGATGTTGATGGCACCGGGGACGTGGCCGCGCTGCTGCGCCTGCTCCTGCGGGAGGTGCGCCGGCGCGAGGATCTTGCCGGAGTACTCGTCGGGGGAGCGCACGTCGACCAGGTTGGCCTTGCCGATCGCGGCGATCACATCGTCGCGGAACGCGCGGATCGAGGTGTCCGGCGTGGAGGCCTTGTACTCGGTGGCCGGGCGGGTGACGGACTCCTTCGACAGCTCACGACCGTCGAGCTCCCACTTCTTGCGGCCGCCGTCGATCAGCTTGATGTCCTTGTGGCCGTACAGCTTGAAGTACCAGTACGCGTAGGCCGCGAACCAGTTGTTGTTGCCGCCGTACAGCACGACGGTGTCGTCGTTGGCAACGCCCTTGGCGGACAGCAGCTCGGAGAACTGCTCCTGGTTCAGGAAGTCGCGGCGGACACCGTCCTGCAGATCCTTGCGCCAGTCGAGCTTGATCGCGCCGGGGATGTGGCCACCGTCGTAGGCGGTGGTGTCCTCGTCGACCTCGATGAAGACGGTCTTCGGCGCGTTGAGGTTCTGCTCGGCCCAGTCTGCAGAGACCAGGACGTCGGAGCGAGCCATGGATATTCCTTTCGGTGGTGACTGAGGAAGTCGGTGGGGGCGGGTCAGGTGGACGCGGGGCGCAGGCGCGTCACCAGCGGGTAGATCCGGCAGCCGAGGCACAGGCCGAACGCTGCGTTGAGCAGCGCGGCGAACAGTGCGAACCCGGTGGCGACGGATCCGACCACGACGGCTCCGGCGAGGAACCCGACGGTACCGACGGCGGCGAACACGAAACCGACGAACTGCGCGAAACGCAGCGGCGGCACGGGTTCGGTTTCGGTCGGTGCTCCCAGACGCGGCGCGACCAACGTCGCGTAGAGCAGTCCGTACGGGCTACGGCGCGGGCCGAACACCGCCCCGAGTGCGAACACCAAGGTCTGCACGGCGAGCAGTACGCCGGCTGCCGGGACGGAGAACGTCGCGACGATCAGCACGACGACGAGGACAGCGGTGGTGACCCAGGCGGCGAACCGGGGGCCGCGGACGTCGACCTGGTCGACGGTGCGGGATTGTGAAATTGGAACGGACATCGGAGTGCTCCTGCGGGATTCGAGGGCGCGCGCGTAGCGGGATCGAGGTGCCGGATGCGGTCGGTGGACCGCGGGGCGATCACATCGGGCGTGTGCTGGTGACGTACCGGAGGGTGATGGACGTCGAGGTCGAGGTGATCAGCAGGAACAACAACAGCCACCGAGGCGGCACAGATCGACTGCGCGGCGTCGGGTGAGCATCAGCTCTTGGCGGTAATGCACGTCAGGGAGTGTAGCGAAGTTCTCAGGAAAGCAAATCCCCAGGGGCACGCAACGGCACCAGGGCAGATGTCAGGTCCGCCGCGGTCGGAACTCCCGAAACCCGGAACCGTTCGGTGCCGTCCGCGTCGAACAGGAACGTCGTCGGCAGTGACAGAACCCCCAATTTCCTTGCCAGCTCCGGATTTTCGTCGAGATCGACCTCGACGTCCCGGGGAACCGGCAGGCCGTCCTGTGTGGCGGTGAAATTGTCGATGACCTGCGTGACGACGCGGCGCACGGCGCTGCACGGGCCGCACCACGGTGCGGAGAAGTGCAGCACCACCGGTTCCGGGCCGTCACCGATTCCGAGCGCCGAGAGCAGCGGATCGACACCGGCCGTGTCCGGTTCGGCGGCGACCTCCCGCACGGCACCGGATCGGGACCGCAGCACCGTGCCCACCCCGAGGGCGGCGACGAGGACTACGAGAAGAACGATGATTCCGGTCACAGTCGCTGCACTTCCTCGAGGTCGATGACGGTATCGCGGGCCTCGCCCTCGATGACGATCTGCGAACCGCGCGCCTCCACCGACGTCGGGTACACACCGAACGGCAGATCCTGCGGCTCGATCGTGGTGGTGAACAGACCGAGCACGACGGGCTTCAGCGGATCGGGCACCGTGAAGTCGGCCTTGCCTTCCGGTCCGAAGTACAGATCCGACGCGACGATGCGGACGCTGTCGTCGTCGAGCAGCAGATCGGCCTGAACGCTCACCTGCGCGGAGACCGGCCCGACCGGGACGGTGCCGGTGAGCACGACTCCGCCGGCGGTCGTCGGGCCGGACCCTCCGGAGCCTCCGGTGCCGTCCGATTTGTTGGCCGGAGGAGCGGAAATCTGCAGGTCAGGGATGTTGTAGAGGCGTCCCAATTCGGTCGCGTCGATACGGACACGCCCGTAGAGCAGGTCCACCGGCACCGACCGGATCGACCCGTCGAGCAGTTCCGCGGCCTGCGCGTGCGCACCGATCAGGTTCGCCTCGATGGTGATGTCGCCGAGCATGTCGCTGTGGACACCCTGGGCGCGGATCTCGACGTTCTCGTAGTGGCCGTTGCGGGCCTGCCGCAGGAACGGGAAGCCGTGGATGGTCACCGCGGGATCGGCGGTCAGGGCGCCGCCCTCGCGCAGGGCCCGCGAGACCCGGTACTCGGACCACGCCGCCGCGCCGAAGTCGACGAGAAGGGCGAGTCCCAGGAGGACGACGAGTCCGAGGATCAGTTTCCGCACCAGACCATTGTTACCGACGCAACGAGGCGCGCCATTCGGCTGCTTACACGGCGGTAACAAAAGGGGGGCTAATCTGTAGCGCGTCGTTCATACGTGAATGAGCGCCCTCGTGACACCAAGAATGGAGGCCCGGTGGAACTGCTCCTGCTGACCTCCGACCCCAACCCGGACGCGGTGTTGCCGTCGCTGGCGCTGCTGGCGCATTCCGTCCGGCCCGCGCCGACCGAAGTGTCGTCTCTGCTGGAGGCGGGTTCGGCGGACATCGCGATCGTCGATGCCCGCACCGACCTGGCCGCGGCCCGCGGACTGTGCCGACTGCTCGGCAGCACCGGCTCGGCGGTTCCCGTCGTCGCCGTGCTGACCGAAGGCGGTCTGGTGGCGGTCAACCCGGAATGGGGTCTCGACGACATCCTGCTCACCAGCACCGGGCCGGCCGAACTCGATGCGCGGCTGCGACTGCTGCTCGGTCGTTCCGGTGGTGCGGTCGCGCCCGAGAACACCGGCAAGATCACGCTCGGCGAGCTGACCATCGACGAAGGCACCTACACCGCCCGGTTGCGCGGTCGCCCGCTCGACCTGACGTACAAGGAGTTCGAACTCCTCAAATACCTCGCACAGCACGCCGGCCGGGTGTTCACCCGTGCCCAGTTGCTGCAGGAGGTGTGGGGTTACGACTTCTTCGGCGGCACCCGCACCGTCGACGTCCACGTCCGGCGACTGCGCGCCAAGCTGGGGCCGGAGTACGAGTCGCTGATCGGCACCGTCCGCAACGTCGGCTACAAGGCGGTGCGGCCCACGACCAAGTCCGGCAAGGGCGGCGTCCCCACCGTCGAGTTCGAGGACCCCGAGACCGAGTTCGCCGACTAACCTCGGCGGGATGGAATTCGACACTCGTCCGTCACCCGACGTCGCCGCCGCGGTGCGCGCGGTCCTCGACCGTGCGACCGCAGCCGACGGCACCGCTCCCGTCTCGGAACAGGGCGTGCACTCGCTCGGCCGGGACGACGACACCCGTCACCTCGTCGTGCGTGCCGACGGTGAGGTCGCGGGCTGGGCGGTCCTCGTGCCCGGCCACGGAGAACACAGCGCGATGGCCGAGGTCGTCGTCGACCCCGCCCACCGCGGTCGCGGGCTCGGCACGAAACTCGTCGAGGCCGCCCTGTCGGCCGGGGGCACCGGCACCCGGGTATGGGCTCACGGTGACCTGCCCGCGGCGCGCGCGGTCGCGGCTCGGCTGGGGCTTTCCGGAGTGCGCGAACTGCTGCAGATGCGCCGCTCGCTCACCACCCCGGAACTGCCCGGCGTCGCAGTCCCGGACGACCTGCTCGTGCGCGCCTACCGCGGGCCCGAGGACGACGCCGAACTGCTGCGGGTCAACGCGGCCGCATTCGCGTGGCACCCGGAACAGGGCCGCTGGACCGAGACCGACGTCGCCGAACGCCGCGCCGAATCCTGGTTCGATCCGGCCGGGTTGTTCCTGGCGTTCGACCGCGCAGACCCCGAGCGACTGCTCGGCTTCCACTGGACCAAGGTGCACGCCGCCACCGACACCGAACCGGCACTCGGCGAGGTGTACGTGGTGGGTATCGACCCGCAGGCGCAGGGCCGTGGCCTGGGCCGGCTGCTGACGCTGGCGGGCCTGCAGTATCTGCGCGACGGCGGCCTGGGAACGGTCCTGCTGTACGTCGAGGGCGACAACACGGCGGCGTTGAACACCTACGGCCGGCTCGGCTTCGACCGGTTCCACGTCGACGTCGCCTACGCGCGGAACACCGAGCCCACCCCGTGAGCACAGGTTCCTCGTGACCGGCGTCACCGCAGTCGGTGAACGGACTGTGACGGACCCGATACACCCATCATGTGTTCGGTGCCGGTTAACCTTCCGTTCACCGACGGTCCCCTGACCGGCCACTGTCCGCCTCTAGCTTCGCTACGGGTCGAGTCACTCGGCCCGGCACCGGAATCGGCCGGTGTCTGCTCGGTCGTGAATTCCGGAGGAGACAAGGTGAACTTCAAGCGCAGTGGCGCCCTGCTCGGCGCGCTGGCCGCAGGAGCCGTCACACTCGCCGCGTGCGGTACCGACAACAACGCTGCCGACGTCGACGTCGACGCGTCCGCCTCGGCCGCGGCGTGTGAAGGCAAGCCGACGTTGTCGGCCGCCGGGTCCTCCGCCCAGAAGAACGCCATGGACGCGTTCGTTTCCACCTACATCGCGGTGTGCTCGGAGAAGGGCGCGAACGTCAACGTCGCGTACAACCCGTCCGGATCCGGCGACGGCCGCACCCAGTTCATCGCGAAGCAGATCGATTTCGCCGGTTCGGACTCCGCGATCAAGGGCGATCAGGCTGCGCAGGCCGCCGAGCGGTGCGCCGGCAACCCGGCCTGGAACCTGCCGCTCGTGTTCGGCCCGGTTGCGATCGCATACAACCTCGAGGGTGTCGACAACCTGGTGCTCGACGGACCGACGATCGCGAAGATCTTCAACGGTGGCATCACCAAGTGGAACGATCCGGCCATCGCCGCGCTGAACAGCGGTGCGGCACTGCCGGATTCGACGATCGCCCCGATCGTCCGCTCGGATTCGTCGGGCACCACCGACAACTTCCAGCAGTACCTCGAAGCCGCTTCGGCCGGTGCCTGGACCACCGGCGCCGGCTCCGACTTCACCGGCGGTGTCGGCGAGGGCGCCAAGGGCTCCGCCGGTGTCGCCCAGGCCGTCGGGAGCACGCCCGGTGCGATCACCTACGTCGAAAGCTCGTTCGCCGAGCAGAACAACCTCAGCATCGCGCAGATCGACAACGGTTCCGGCCCCGTCGAGCTCAACGAGGAGACCGCAGGCAAGGCCATCGAGGGCGCCGCGTTCGCGAGTACCGGCGGCGGCGACCTGACCCTCGACCTGTCCTCGATCTACGGCAGCACCGAAGCCGGGGCGTACCCGCTGGTCCTCGCCACCTACGAGATCGTGTGCTCCGCCGGCTACGACGCCGACACGTCGGCGGCGGTCAAGTCGTTCCTCACGAGCGCCGCCAACGAGGGACAGGCGGGTCTGGCGGAACAGGGCTACGTCCCGCTGCCGGATTCGTTCAAGGCCAAGCTGACCGAGTCGATCGACGCCATCGCCTGATCCCCTGTCGCCCGGTCCACTGCAGCGCGACGACCGCCCGGAACTATATTCATGCCTAGAGAGATTGCGAGCGCAGATGAGTGACGCGCCCACCACTTCGGCACCTCGCACCCCGATCCTCGATTCCGGGGATGCGGGGGCGGGCGGTCCGCACGGCAGCACCCCGGAGGCCACGATTACCGTTCCCGAACCCGGCCGCCGGAAGCCGGTGAGCAGACCCGGCGACAGGATCTTCGGTTCCCTTGCCGCCGGGTCGGCCGTCCTGGTCTCGCTGATCATCGGCGCCATCGCCGTGTTCCTCGTATGGCGGGCGGTCCCCGCGCTGCAGCGCAACACCGCCAACGTCCTCACCAGTCGTGAATGGGTCACGCAGGACATCGAGAAGATGGCCTTCGGGGTGCTCGACCTGTTCCAGGTCACGGTCCTGGTGTCGGTGTTCGCGCTGATTCTCGCGATGCCCGTGGCGCTGGGCATCGCCGTCTTCCTGACCTCCTACTGCCCCGACCGGATCAGGCAACCCCTCGCGTACGTCATCGATCTGCTGGCCGCCGTGCCGTCGATCGTGTACGGCCTGTGGGGTCTGCTGGTGCTCGCGCCGGCCATCCGCCCGTTCGCGCAGTGGCTCAACGACAGCCTCGGCTGGTTCCCGTTGTTCGCCGACGGCACCGGTTCCATCATCGGCGGCGGCACCATCTTCACCGCCGGAATCGTCCTCGCCGTGATGATCCTGCCGACCATCGCCGCGGTCAGTCGCGAGGTGTTCGTGCAGACCCCGGTCGCGCACATCGAGGCCGCGCTCGCGCTCGGCGCCACCCGGTGGGAGGTCGTGAAGACCACGGTCATCCCGTTCGGCAAGTCCGGTTACATCAGCGGATCGATGCTGGGCCTCGGACGCGCGCTCGGCGAGACGATGGCCCTGTACATGATCCTGCGCACCACGTCGCAGGCGTTCTCGTGGTCGCTGTTCGACGCGGGCTCGACGATCGCTTCCAAGATCGCCCTCGGATACGCCGAGTTCAACAACGACATCCAGGCAGGCGCCTACATCGCCGCGGGCCTGGTCCTGTTCGTGCTCACCTTCGTGGTCAACGCCGCGGCCCGCATGATCGTCGCCGGAAAGAGGAACTGACCGATGTCGACCACCGTTCTCGACGCCCCCGTCAAGGGGCCGACCTTCCGGGGTGTGGGACTACGCCGGCGTCTGGCCGACTACACCGCGACCGTGCTCGTCACCCTCGCGGTGCTGATCGCACTGGTGCCGCTCGCGTGGGTGCTCATCACCGTGATCGCGAAGGGCCTGCCGGCGCTGCTCTCGGCGACGTGGTTCACCCACTCGTTCAGCGGCCTGACCGCTTCGTCGACCGGCGGCGGCATCTACCACGCGCTTGTCGGCACCCTCGTGCAGGGACTGGTCTGCGGACTCATCTCCATCCCGCTGGGCGTGTTCGTCGCGATCTACCTCGTCGAGTACGCGGGCGATTCGAAACTCGCCCGGATCACCACGTTCATGGTGGACATCCTCAGCGGTGTTCCCTCGATCGTCGCGGCACTCTTCATCTACGCCCTGTGGATCGCCACCTTCGGGTTCCCGAAGTCGGCGCTGGCGGTGTCGCTGGCGCTGGTGCTGCTCATGGTGCCCGTCGTGGTGCGCAGCACCGAGGAGATGCTGCGCATCGTGCCGCAGGATCTGCGTGAAGCGTCGTACGCCCTCGGCGTCCCGAAGTGGAAGACCATCGCCCGCATCGTGCTGCCGACCGCGCTGCCCGGCATCATCACCGGCATCATGCTGGCGCTGGCCCGCGTCATGGGCGAGACCGCGCCGCTGCTGATCCTGGTCGGCTACGCACCGTTCATCAACTTCAACCTGTTCGGCGGTGAGATGGGCTCGCTGCCGGGCGTCATGGTCGCCGAGATGAACAACCCCACCGAAGCCGGTTCCATGCGCATCTGGGGCGCCGCCCTGACCCTCATCCTGGTCATCGCCGTGCTCAACATCGCCGCCAAGCTCATCGGCCGCTTCTCGCAGATCGGCACCTCCAAGTAGCCCCACACCCATGTCTCAACTCGCCCGGATCGATACACCACGAGGGAGCCGGTAATGGCCAAGCGTCTGGATCTCAAGGACGTCAACATCTACTACGGCAAGTTCCACGCCGTGTCGGACGTGACGCTGTCGGTGCCCCCGCGCAGTGTCACCGCGTTCATCGGCCCGTCGGGCTGCGGCAAGTCGACGGTGCTGCGATCGCTCAACCGCATGCACGAGGTGACCCCGGGCGCGCGCGTCGAAGGGTCGGTGCTGCTCGACGGCGAGGACATCTACGACCCGTCGGTCGATCCGGTCGGTGTCCGCAAGACCATCGGCATGGTGTTCCAGCGCCCCAACCCGTTCCCCACGATGTCGATCCGCGACAACGTCGTCGCCGGTCTGAAGCTGCAGGGTGTGCGGGACAAGAAGAAGCTCGACGAGATCGCCGAGAAGTCGCTGCGCGGCGCGAACCTGTGGAACGAGGTCAAGGACCGGCTCGACAAGCCGGGCGGCGGACTGTCGGGTGGTCAGCAGCAGCGCCTGTGCATCGCCCGGGCGACCGCGGTCTCGCCCGACGTGCTGCTCATGGACGAGCCGTGCTCGGCGCTCGACCCGATCTCGACCCTCGCCATCGAGGACCTGATCACCGAACTCAAGCGGGACTTCACGATCGTCATCGTCACCCACAACATGCAGCAGGCCGCGCGGGTGAGCGACCAGACGGCGTTCTTCAACCTCGAGGCCACCGGCAAGCCGGGCAGGCTCGTCGAGATCGACGACACCGAGAAGATCTTCTCGAACCCGACGCAGAAGGCCACCGAGGACTACATCTCGGGCCGCTTCGGATAGGGCATCCGGAACAACAGGGCCCGGCCGGGGAATCCGGCCGGGCCCTGTTGTGCGCTGTGTCGCGTGGGCTACTGCTCGGCGTCCGGGTAGACGGTGAGGTTGTCGACCTTGTCGCGGAAGGTACGGAAGTCGTCGTCGGTCGGCAGCTTGCCGGTGACGAGGAAGACGACCCGGCGCCCGACCTCGACGGCGTGATCGGCGAAACGCTCGTAGAACCGGCCCAGCAGCGTCACGTCGACGGCGGCGGCGACCCCGTGATCCCAGTTCCGGTCCATCAGGACCTTGAACAGGTGACGGTGCAGGTCGTCCATCGCCTCGTCCTCCTCGTGGAGCCGTGCCGCCCGCTCGGGGTCGCGGGTCTCGAGGATTTCCTTGGTGGCGGCGCCCAGCGCCACGGCGATGCGTCCCATCTCGGCGAAGTACCCGTTCACTTCCTCGGGCAGCACGTGATTGGGGTGGCGTCGGCGCGTCGCCTTCGCCACGTGCAGAGCCAGCGCCCCCATCCGGTCGATGTCGGCGACGATCTGGATGGCGCTGACGACGGCCCGCAGGTCGCCGGCGACCGGCCCCTGGAGGGCGAGGAGCGCAAATGCCTTCTCCTCGCAGCGCGCACTCAGTTCGGTGATCTTGTCGTGCTCACCGATGACGACCTCGGCCAGTGGCAGATCGGCATGGAGGAGGGCATCGGTGGCCCGTTCCATGGCGAGGCCGGCCAGCCCGGCCATCTCGCCGAGGAGGTCGGCGAGCTCTGTCATCTGTTCGTTGTAGGCGACGCGCATAATTTCACAGCCTACGGCGGCAAGAAAGCCACGTCGCAAGCGCTGGGTGAATGCTCGGTGAACGGCCGGGCCGAACGGTCGGTGCGGATCGCAAACGGTCAGCTGCAGGAGTCGTCGCCGGCGTTCGTCACCGCGAGGTCGACGGGAAGCTCGATCGCGTCCGCGGGGGCATCCTCGACGGGCATGGGCCTCAGGAGCGTGCCGGGAAGCTGAGGTTCGGCGATCGTGCCGTCGAAGCCGGACCCGAGCACGACTTCGACGACGCCGAGCCGATCGGCGGAGGACGACAGCTTCTGGAGCACGGCACCGGGGATCATCGACGCGACCGTGGCGGCTTCGGCTTCCTGACCGGGGGTGAACCGCACGATCGTCTGCGCGCTGGTGCCGGAGTAGTTGCCGACGGCGTAGATGGAGTAGCCGTACGCGCCCAGCGTCTCCGCGGTCCGCGCGGCGAGGCCGGCTTCACCGGAGGCGTTGGACACCTGCAGCGTGATGTACGACGTGTCGACGGATTCCTGGGCCGGCAGCACCGGTGCCGGCCCCGACGGGGCCGCAGTCGTGGCCTCGGCCGCGGCCTCGCTCGGTTCGGGTTCGTCCCGCTTCTCGCCGGGCAGCGGCTCGTCGTCGATGATGGCCTGGAAGATCGCCTTGATGTCGTCCAGGCGCGGGATCTCGTTGCCCCAGTCGTTGGTGCCGTCCGTCGGCACGGTCAGGAACGTGACCGCACCGGCGTCGACGTTCTGCAGGGAACGGCCGAGTTTGACCAGCGACTCGGTGTTGACGTTCTCGACGAAGGTGGCCTGGGTGAACGCGTTGATGAAGCCGTTGAGCTTGCCGGGATCGAGCAGCACCTTGTTGGACAGCGCCGACCGCAGGAGGGACGACAGGAACTTCTGCTGCCGGGCGATCCGGCCGTAGTCGCCGTTGCCCTCGGCTTCGACCTTGCGGGCGCGGACGTAGTCCAATGCCTTCCGGCCGTCGAGCGTCTGCCGGCCCGCCCTCGGGAGGATCTCACCGAGCTCACCGTCGATCAGCGGCGCGGTGGTGCACACCTCGACGCCGCCGATCCCGTCGACCATGGATTCGAATCCGGCGAAGTCGATCCCCACGAAATGTCCGATCTTCAGACCGGACATCTTCTGGATGACCTTCACCAGGCACTTCGGTCCGCCCAGCGCGTAGGTCGCGTTGAGCTTGTCGCCCTCGGCTTCCGGATAGATGTCGGTCGAGTAGTCGCCGGTGACGCTGTCCCAGCCGCGGCACACGGGACGTTCCACATCGAGGTCGCGGGGGAACGACACCGCGACGACCCGGCTGCGATCCGCAGGGATGTTGACGAGGATGACGGTGTCGGCACGTGCACCCTCCGCGTCCTCCACCGTGCCGGCGCCGATCGAGCCGCTCGCACCGGCTCGGGTGTCGGTGCCGACGATCAGGTAGGTCTCGTCGCCGGTCTGCCCGACCGGGTCGACGATGTCGGTGGACTCGGTGTCCAGCGCGGCGATCTGGGAGAAGCCTGCCTCGGTGGACCGCATGTACCCCCAGATGCCGCCGGTGCCGACCAAGGTCAGCACCGACGCGAGGGCAACTCCTGTCCGGCCCAGAGCTGCGAGCCGGGACTTGCGTCTGCGTTTGCTGAGCGCGAGCCGGCTGAGCCCGTCGGTCCTGCCCGGCGGCTTCCGTGTCTCCGCGCCCGTGCGTTCCTCCGGCCGTTCCGGGGGTTCGACGGACTCGCCCGGGTCCACCGCCTCGATCTGAACGGTCGGTTCGTCGTCCGGAGCCACCGGTTCGCTGCGCGGCCGGCGCGGGGGCGGCAGCGTCGACGCGGTGACCCGCGGTGGTTCGACGACCGGTGGTCTCTCGACGACGGGTGGTCTCTCGACGGCCGGGGGCTGGGCGGCGACCCGGGGTGGTTCGGGAACACGGGGTGGTTCGGGAACACGGGGTGGTTCGGCGATCCGGGTCTGTTCGGCGGCCGACTCCGGCGGTGGTGCGGGCCGGGCGGGCGGAACCGGCCGGGACACGGGCATCGACC
>NZ_JBMBTE010000115.1:0-15366 GCF_048897285.1 Rhodococcus sp. O3 | reverse complement strand
GCTGCAGCGCACCGTCACGCAGCTCGACGTCCTCGCCGAGGCCGGTGTCGTCGATGCCGGCGGCCTCGGCCTGCTCATCCTGCTCGACGTGTTCGTCGAGGTGGTGACCGGGGAACGGCCCGACCGCCGCCTCAGCCTCACCACCCGGCCCGTTCCGCCGGTGCGTTCCGCGGGGCGCCCGGACGCCACTCGGCAGGAGCTCTCGACCGCGGACGACGACACCGTGCAGGACTACGAGGTCATGTACTTCGTGGGCGACACCGACGACGAGCGGATGGAAGCGCTGCGGACGCGGCTCGACGCTCTCGGCAACTCCGTCGCGGTGGTCGGTGACGGCGCCGGCACCTGGTCCGTGCACGTGCACTGCTGCGACGCCGGGGCGGCGGTCGAGGCGGGGCTGGCGGCGGGGACCGTCCATCGCATCGAGATCACCTGTTTCGCGCTCGACGCGGTGCGCCGGGACAACTGCGGCGGGCACGGGCAACCTCCGGCCTCGCCGGGCCGGGCCGTGCTCGCCGTCGTGGAGGGTGACGGCGCCGCCGAGCTGTTCGAGGCCGAAGGGGCCGTCGTCGTCCGGGCCGACCGCCCGATGACCATTCCCGGAGTGCTCGACGCGATCCGCGCGGTCGACGCCCCCGAGGTGCTGGTGCTGCCCAACGGTTCGCTCAGCGAGCAGAACCTCATCGCCGTCGGGGCGGCGACCCGCGACGACCATCGGTCGGTGATGTTCCTGCCGAGCTGGTCGATGGTGCAGGGGCTCGCGTCCCTCGCCGTGCACGACGCCGGACGGGACTCGGTCGACGACGCGTTCACAATGACCGAGGCCGCCGCGACGACCCGCTGGGGCTCGCTGCGCATCGCGCAGGAACGTGCCCTGACCTGGGTGGGAACGTGCGAGCCCGGCGACAGCCTCGGTTTGTCCGGCCACGATGTCGTAGTCATCGAGCATGATCTGGTGGCAGCGGGCGCGTCGCTTCTCGACAAGGTCCTCGCCGCGGGTGGAGAACTCGTGACGATGCTGGTCGGTTCCGGCGCTCCCGAGGGCCTCGCCGAACAGCTGACCGCCCACCTCGACGCGCACCATCCCGAGGTGGAGGTCGTGGTGTATCACGGGGGACAGGGCAGCGACCTGCTGCAACTCGGCGTCGAGTAGGCGCCGAACCGGGTAGAAGCGGACACGGCGAAAGGACGGCAGTGGCGACACTCGCGGACCGACTCGATCATCTTCTCGGACGCAAGACCGCCGACGCCCTGTTCGACGCGTTCGGCATGTCCACCGTCGAGGACCTGATGCGCCACTACCCGCACCGCTACGCGACCCAGGGCGCCGAACTCGGCGACGCGCAGCCGGAGGAAGGCCAGCACGTCACGATCATCGCGCGGGTCGAGAAGGCCGACGAGGTGCGGATGAAGAGCCGGCCCGGCACGCGTCTCGCGGTGGTGCTGGTTTCGGACCGGCAGAAGATCGACGTGACGTTCTTCAACCCGCACAAGGTCAAATACAACATCAAGCCCGGCGTGCGCGGCATGTTCTCGGGAACCGTGAAGTACTTCCGGGACAAGTGGAGCCTGGCCCATCCCAGCTACGTCATCCTTCCCGAACCGCGTGACGCGGAGGTCGGGGGAACGACACCCGCGCCGACCCGGGTCCGCGGTGCGGGCGCGCTGGCCGGGATGGCCCGCAGCGCGCAGGGCAGCGACGGCATCGACATGTCGATCTTCGATCGGGCGCTGATCCCGATGTACCCGGCGACCCGCGACGTCGAGTCGTGGACGGTGATGCGCTGTGTGCGGCAGATCCTCGACCAGCTCGAGGTCGTCGACGACCCGCTGCCGGACTGGGTGCGCCGCGAGCACGGCTTGGTCGGCCTGGACGAGGCGCTGCGCACCATTCATCTGCCCGACACGAAGGATCAGGTGACCGCCGCGCGGGCGCGGTTGCGTTTCGACGAAGCCACCGCGCTGCAACTGGTGCTTGCGCGCCGCCGGCACGACGTCGCCGTGCGCACCGCGCCGATCTGCGCGCGCCGCGACGACGGCATCGCCGCCGAATTCGACCGGCGCTTGCCCTTCGAGCTGACCACCGGTCAGCTCGCCGTCGCCGAGGAGATCGCCGCCGACCTGTCGGTGGCGCACCCGATGAACCGGCTGCTGCAGGGCGAGGTCGGTTCCGGCAAGACCATCGTGGCGTTGCGGGCGATGCTGCAGGTCGTCGACTCCGGACACCAGTGCGCGCTGCTCGCGCCGACGGAGGTGCTCGCCGCGCAGCACGCGCGGTCGCTGACCTCGATGCTCGGGGACCTGGCCGCCGCCGGTGAGCTCGGCGCCCACGAACTCGCGACCAAGGTGACGCTGGTGACCGGCTCGATGTCCGCGGCCCGCAAACGTCAGGCGCTGCTGGACACCGTCAACGGCGACGCCGGCATCGTCATCGGCACCCACGCGCTGATCCAGCAGGGCGTGGAGTTCTTCGACCTGGGCCTCGTCGTCATCGACGAACAGCATCGCTTCGGGGTCGAACAGCGGGACGCACTGCGCAACCGCGGCCGTGACGGTGCGAGCCCGCACGTGCTGGTGATGACCGCGACCCCGATTCCGCGGACGATCGCGATGACCGTCCTCGGCGACCTCGAGGTCTCGACCCTGACGGAACTGCCGCGCGGGCGCTCACCGATCGTGAGCCGGGTCGTGCCGGCGAAGGTGCATCCGGGCTGGGTCGGCCGCGCGTGGGAGAGGATCGGCGAGGAGGTCGCGGAGGGGCGGCAGGCCTACGTCGTGTGCTCCCGGATCGGGGACGGCGATGCGGACGAGGACGCCGACGCCGACTTCTTCGTTCTCGAGGACGCGGAACCGGCCCGCGGTACGAAGGGTCGCGGTGGAAAGGGCAAGGCGGCGAAGGCCGGTGCCGAACCACCGGACACGAAGTCGGTGCTGCAGCAGTACGAGGAGCTGTCCACCGGCCCGCTGAGTCACCTGCGCGTCGGGTTGCTGCACGGCCGGTTGCCCGCCGACGAGAAGGACGCGGTGATGCGCGACTTCGGCGCCGGGAAGATCGACGTGCTGGTGTGCACGACCGTCGTCGAGGTCGGTGTGGACGTGCCCAACGCGACGGTGATGGTGATCGTCGACGCCGACCGGTTCGGGGTCAGTCAGCTGCATCAGCTGCGCGGTCGCGTCGGGCGAGGCGGGCATCAAGGGCTGTGCCTGCTCGTCACCGACAGCCGCCCGGGATCGCAGGCGATGATGCGGCTCGACGCGGTGGCCGGCACCACCGACGGGTTCGCGCTGGCACAGCTCGATCTGCAGCAACGTCGCGAGGGCGACGTGCTCGGGGTCGCGCAGTCCGGCACGGCGTCGACGCTGCGGCTCCTCTCCCTCGTCGACGACGTGGAGGTCATCGCCGCCGCCCAGGCGTTCGCGCGGGCGATCACCGACGAGGATCCGGGCCTGGACGGGCATCCCGGACTCGCGCGGATGGTCACCGCGGCCCTGGACAGCACGCGGGTCGAATACCTCGAGAAGTCCTGAGCCGCGCGGCCCGGCGGAACACCCCCGGGCGAGGTAACGTTCCGCGCACAGCAGGTGCGATCCGGCTGTGAGGTAAAAACGGGCGCACCCTCCGTATTACCTGCGGGTTACCACTTCCCGGAACTGCATCGTTTCAGTCTTGCCACATTCGTCCCACATCCCAGAATGTGGGACGGGGGTGAAAATCGGCATGTTGCGGCAAGGTACGTTCGTCCAATGTTCTCGAAAGTGCTTGTCGCCAACCGTGGCGAGATCGCGATCCGCGCCTTCCGTGCCGCCTACGAACTGGGTGCCGGGACCGTCGCGGTGTTTCCCTACGAAGACCGCAAGTCGCTGCATCGGCTGAAGGCGGACGAGTCGTACCAGATCGGTGTCGAGGGACATCCCGTCCGCGCCTACCTGTCGGTCGAAGAGATCGTCTCGGCCGCGAAGTCCGCGGGCGTGGACGCGATCTACCCGGGCTACGGATTCCTGTCCGAGAATCCGGACCTCGCCGCAGCCTGCGCGGAAGCCGGCATCACCTTCATCGGCCCGCCCGCCGAGGTGCTGGAACTGACCGGCAACAAGGCCCGCGCGATCGCCGCCGCCAAGGCGGCCGGTCTGCCGGTCCTCGCCTCGTCCGAGCCGTCGTCCGACGTCGAGGCGCTGCTCGCCGCCGCCGAGGACATGGAGTTCCCGGTGTTCGTCAAGGCCGTCGCCGGTGGTGGCGGACGCGGCATGCGCCGCGTCGCCGAGCGCAGCCAGCTGCGCGAAGCGATCGAAGCCGCCTCGCGCGAGGCCGACGCCGCGTTCGGTGATCCGACGGTGTTCCTCGAGCAGGCCGTCGTCGACCCGCGCCACATCGAGGTCCAGATTCTCGCCGACAAGCACGGCAACGTGATGCACCTGTTCGAGCGGGACTGCTCGGTGCAGCGCCGGCACCAGAAGGTCGTCGAACTCGCCCCGGCACCGAACCTGCCGGAGGAGCTGCGACAGAAGATCTGCGCGGACGCGGTCGCGTTCGCGAAGGAGATCGGCTACGAGTGCGCCGGCACCGTCGAGTTCCTGCTCGACAAGCAGGGCCGCCACGTGTTCATCGAGATGAACCCGCGCATCCAGGTCGAGCACACGGTGACCGAGGAGATCACCGACGTCGACCTCGTTCAGGCGCAGATGCGCATCGCCTTCGGTGAATCCCTGTCGGATCTGGGCCTGTCGCAGGACACCGTCACGATCCGCGGCGCCGCGCTGCAGTGCCGCATCACCACCGAGGACCCGGCCAACGGTTTCCGGCCCGACACCGGCCGCATCACCGGCTACCGCACGCCCGGAGGCGCCGGTATCCGCCTCGACGGCGGCACCTCGGTCGGTGCCGAGGTCTCGGCACACTTCGACTCGATGCTCGTCAAGCTCACCTGCCGCGGCCGCAACCTCGAGGCCGCAGTGGCGCGGGCCCGGCGCGCGGTCGCCGAGTTCCGCATCCGCGGTGTCGCCACGAACATCCCGTTCCTGCAGGCGGTGCTCGACGATCCGGACTTCCGGGCCGGCAACGTGACCACCTCGTTCATCGAGGAGCGTCCGCAGCTGCTGACGCTGCGTTCCTCCGCGGACCGCGGCACCAAGATCCTGCGGTACCTCGCGGACGTGACGGTCAACAAGCCGCACGGCCAGCGCCCCACCACGGTCTACCCGCACGACAAGCTCCCCGTGATCGACCTGAGCACCGAGCCGCCGGCCGGTTCGCGGCAGCGGCTGCTCGAACTCGGTCCCGAAGGCTTCGCCCGTGCGCTGCGCGAGCAGAAGGCACTCGGCGTCACCGACACCACCTTCCGCGACGCCCACCAGTCGCTGCTCGCCACCCGCGTGCGCAGCAAGGACCTGCTCACCGTCGCCGGGCATGTCGCGCGGATGACCCCGGAACTGCTGTCCATCGAGGCGTGGGGCGGTGCCACCTACGACGTGGCGCTGCGCTTCCTGCACGAGGACCCGTGGGAGCGGCTCGCGGCGCTGCGTGAGGCGATCCCGAACATCAACCTGCAGATGCTGCTGCGCGGTCGCAACACCGTCGGCTACACGCCGTACCCGGAGGCGGTGACCCGGGCGTTCGTGCAGGAGGCGGCGAGCACCGGCATCGACATCTTCCGGATCTTCGACGCCCTCAACAACGTCGACCAGATGCGACCGGCGATCGACGCGGTCCGCGAGACCGGTACCACGATCGCCGAGGTCGCGCTGTCCTACACCGGCGACCTGTCGAACCCGAACGAGACGCTCTACACGCTCGACTACTACCTGAAGCTGGCCGAGCAGATCGTCGAGGCCGGCGCGCACGTGCTGGCGATCAAGGACATGGCCGGGCTGCTGCGCGCCCCCGCCGCCGCGACCCTCGTCTCGGCGCTGCGCAGCAACTTCGACCTGCCGGTGCACGTGCACACCCACGACACCCCGGGCGGTCAGCTCGCCACCTACCTGGCGGCGTGGCAGGCGGGTGCGGACGCGGTCGACGGCGCGTCGGCGGCACTGGCCGGTACCACCAGCCAGCCGGCGCTGTCCGCGATCGTCGCGGCCGCAGCGAACAGCGAGTACGACACCGGCCTGGACCTGCAGGCCGTGTGCGATCTCGAGCCGTACTGGGAGGCGCTGCGGAAGGTGTACGCGCCGTTCGAGTCCGGGCTCCCCGCCCCGACCGGCCGCGTCTACACGCACGAGATCCCGGGTGGTCAGCTGTCGAACCTGCGCCAGCAGGCCATCGCGTTGGGGCTGGGCGACCGCTTCGAGGACGTCGAGGCCGCCTACGCCGGCGCCGACCGGCTCCTGGGCCGGCTGATCAAGGTCACCCCGTCGTCGAAGGTCGTCGGCGACCTCGCGCTGCACCTCGTCGGTGCCGGTGTGTCCGTCGACGACTTCGCAGCCGATCCGGGCCGCTTCGACATCCCGGATTCGGTCGTCGGATTCCTGCGCGGCGAACTCGGCACCCCCGCCGGGGGCTGGCCCGAGCCGTTCCGCAGCAAGGCCTTGGCCGGCCGCGGCGAACCGAAGGCCGAAGCGCAGCTCGCGACGGAGGACGAGAAGGCACTGGGCGGCAGCTCGCTCGAGCGTCGCAGCACCCTCAACCGGCTGCTGTTCCCGGCGCCGACCCGCGAGTTCGAAGAACACCGCGACGCCTACGGCGACACCTCCGAACTGTCGGCGAACCAGTTCTTCTACGGCCTTCGCCAGGGTGAGGAACACCGCGTCAAGCTCGACAAGGGCGTCGAACTGCTCATCGGCCTCGAGGCGATCTCGGACGCCGACGAGCGCGGCTTCCGGACCGTGATGTGCATCCTCAACGGGCAGTTGCGTCCGGTCTCCGTGCGCGACCGGTCCATCGCCAGCGAGGTCCCGGCGGCGGAGAAGGCCGACCGGAACAACCCCGGTCACGTGGCCGCGCCGTTCGCCGGCACCGTCACCCTCGTCGTCGGTGAGGGCGACAAGGTCGCCGCGGGTGACACCGTCGCCACGATCGAGGCCATGAAGATGGAAGCGGCGATCACCGCGCCGCGGGGTGGTCAGATCACCCGCCTCGCGATCGGTGGTGTCCAGCAGGTCGAGGGTGGCGATCTGCTGGTGGTGGTGTCCACCGAGGAAAGCGCCGAGTGACACGGATCGTCGCGGGCCGGGCCGGGGGGCGGCGCCTGAAGGTGCCGCCCCGCGGTACCCGGCCCACCTCCGAACGTGTCCGCGAGGCACTGTTCAGTTCGCTCGATGCGCGGATGGACCTGGACGGGGCCGCGGTACTGGACCTCTACGCGGGATCCGGTGCCCTCGGTCTCGAGGCCCTGTCACGGGGCGCCGCGCACGTGCTGCTCGTCGAGTCCGACACCAAGGCCGCGGCCGTGGTCCGGCAGAACATCGCCGAGGTCGGGCTGCCCGGTGCCGTGCTGCGCGCGGCACCGGTGTCGACCGTGCTGGCCGGCACCCCGGACCGCGTCTACGACCTCGTGCTGGCGGATCCGCCGTACGCGATCGACGAGGACGCCGTGTCCCGGGTGCTGACCGCTCTCGTCGACGGCGGGTGGGTCGGGGACGGTTCGGTGGTCGTGCTCGAACGCTCCTCGCGGTCACCGGAAACGGTGTGGCCGGAAGCCCTCGAGGCGGGACGCGTCCGCAAGTACGGGGAGACCCGGATCGAGGTCGCCACCTGCTACGGTTCTGAATCATGAGCAGCGCCGTCTGTCCTGGATCCTTCGACCCTGTCACCAACGGACATCTCGACGTCATCAGCCGAACCGCACTGCAGTTCGACGAGGTCGTCGTCACCGTGTTGGTCAACCCGAACAAGCAGGGCATGTTCACCGTGCCCGAGCGCCTCGAGATGCTCGCCGAGGCCACCTCGCATCTCGGCAACGTCCGCGTCGATGCCTGGCAGGGACTGCTCGTCGACTACGCGAAGGCCAACGGCATCACCGCGATCGTCAAGGGTCTGCGCGGCGCCAACGACTTCGACTACGAGCTGCAGATGGCGCAGATGAACCACAAGCTCACCGGCGTCGACACCCTGTTCGTCGCAACCAATCCCGCGTACAGCTACCTGTCGAGCTCGCTCGTCAAGGAGGTGGCGACCTACGGCGGCGACGTCGCGGACATGCTGCCGGCGACGGTGCACAAGCGGCTGCTCGCGCGGATCGCCGAACGGGCCGCGGGCAAGTAGCCCAGGTCACGTTCGCCGGATAACGGTTTCGACAACACGGGCACCGGGTTCGCCGACACGCCCCCGAGGGTCGCGCCGCACCGCGCGACCTGCGGCAGACTGGCAGCTGGCCGCGGCCGCACCGGCCGGACCGGACGAGGAATGGGGTTGGGCGTGTATCGGGTTTTCGAGGCACTCGACGAACTTGTCGCGATCGTCGAGGAAGCACGTGGTGTGCCGATGACCGTGAGTTGCGTGGTCCCGCGAGGGGATGTTCTCGAACTCCTCGACGACGTACGGGACGCGCTGCCCAGCGAGCTGGACGACGCGCAGGACGTCCTCGACCACCGTGACCGTCTGGTCGGCGACGCGCGGGCCCTGGCGGACAAGACCGTCGGCGACGCCGACGAAGAGGCGCGGGAACTGCTCGAGCGGGCCCGGGCGGACGCCGACCGCATGCTCGCCGACGCGAAGGCCCAGGCCGACCGGATGGTGCAGGAGGCGCGGGCACACGCCGACGAACTGGTCCACGACGCGCGCGCCGAAGCCGAGGACACCGTGGCCGAGGCCAAGCGGCAGTACGAGGCCCTCACCAGCCGGGCCCGGGCCGAGGCGGACCGCATGATCGAGTCCGGGAAGGCGTCCTACGAGCGGGCCGTCGCGGACGGTGAAGCCGAGCAGGCACGGCTGGTGTCCCAGACCGAGGTCGTGCAGGCGGCCCATGCCGAATCGGCCCGGGTGATCGACAGTGCCCACGCCGAGTCGGACCGGCTGCGCACCGAATGCGACGAGTATGTCGACGGCAAACTCGCCGATTTCGAGGAGATCCTCAACACGACACTGCGCTCGGTCGGGCGAGGCCGGCAGCAGTTGCGCACCGCCGGGGCTCCGGACTACGCGGAGGCGGACTGGCGCGCCGAACGCCGCCGCTGAACTCGCGCACCGGGCGGATTTCCCTGTGGCACGCCGCGTCGCGTACCATTGGGGGGTTGCCCAGTACAACTGACGGCTTCGTGCCGTCGATCCGAAAGCGAGTTGCCGTGTCTTCCCGTCATCACAGTGCGTCTCGTCCCGCCCGGGACGAGGGTCTTGTGCTGGACGTGATCTCTCTCGGCCGCCGCCCGGGCTCGATGCGAACGGTGAGCCGGGTCGTCCCGTCGCCCTCGCGTATCGGTCTCGACCTCGTCGCGATCGAACAGGGCACGGATGTGGAACTCGATCTGCGGCTCGAGGCGGTCTCGGAGGGCGTGCTCGTGACGGGCACCGTCCGCGCCGAGACCGTCGGCGAGTGCTCGCGGTGCCTCGAGCCGTTCACCGGCTCGGTGGACCTGTATCTCACGGAGCTGTTCGCCTACCCGAACAGCGTCACGGAACAGACCACCGAGGAGGACGAGGTCTACCGGATGGTGGACGACGAGATCGACCTGGAGCCGGTCATCGTCGACGCCGTCGGACTGGAGCTTCCGCTGCGGCCGTTGTGTAGCGACGACTGCGCGGGACTGTGCCCGGAATGCGGCATTCGCCTGGCGATTGCGGAATCCGGGCACGGGCATGAAATAATCGATCCTCGCTGGGCTGGGTTGGCAGCTGCCATCGGCGCAGGATCCGAAGAACCCAGCAGTGCACCTGACAGCAAGAACAACGAGGAGAAGTAGACGTGGCCGTCCCCAAGCGCAGAATGTCGCGTTCCAACACCCGGTCGCGGCGCAGCCAGTGGAACACCACTGCGCCGACCCTCGTCACCTGCCCGAACCGTGGCTGTGGCGAGAAGAAGCTGCCTCACGTGGCGTGCCCGTCGTGCGGCACGTACAACGGCCGTCAGGTGACCGCTGCCGTCTGATTCGGTAGGCATCGTGGCGAACAAGTCGATGAATACACCGTCCGTGGGCGGCGAGGAGGATCACGCATCTCTCCTCGCCGCCCTCGGCGTGACACTGGACCCCGAACTGCTGAGGCTGGCGCTCACGCACCGGTCGTACGCCTACGAGAACGGGGGACTGCCGACCAACGAGCGCCTCGAGTTCCTCGGCGACGCGGTTCTCGGCCTCACCGTCACGGAAAAGCTCTATCTCACGCATCCGGACCGGTCCGAGGGCGAACTCGCCAAGATCCGCGCGAGCGTGGTGAACATGCACGCGCTCGCGGAGGTCGCCCGTGGCCTCGGCGAGGGTGGTCTCGGTGTGCACCTGCTGCTGGGCAAGGGTGAGGAACTGACCGGCGGCCGCGACAAGGCCAGCATTCTCGCCGACGGCATGGAATCTCTGCTCGGCGCAGTCCATCTCGAACACGGCATCGACGTCGCGCGCGGCGTCGTGCTCCGGTTGTTCGCCGATCTCCTCGAGCGCGGTCCGCGGCTCGGAGCCGGACTGGACTGGAAGACCAGCCTGCAGGAACTCACCGCCGAACGCGGCGTGGGTGTCCCCGTCTACGAGATCTCCGCGACGGGCCCGGACCACGACAAGGAATTCACGGCGACGGTGCTCGTCGCCGGTTCCGCGCTCGGCGTCGGCGTGGGCCGCACCAAGAAGGAAGCCGAGCAGAAGGCGGCGGCCACGGCGTGGCAGGCGCTGACCGACGGCGCGACCTCCGATGCCGGCGACACGGTCGCCGGGAACGACGAGACCGACACCGAACAGAACTGATCCGCGGTGCCCGAACTCCCCGAGGTCGAGGTGGTCCGCCGTGGCCTGCACGAGCATGTGCTCGGTGCGGCGATCGAATCCGTGCAGGTGCTGCATCCGCGCGCGGTCCGGCGGCACGAACCCGGCCCGCGCGACCTCGCGCTCCAGTTGACCGGGCAGACGCTCGTCGACGTGCAGCGACGCGGCAAGTATCTCTGGCTGGTGCTCGAGCCCGCCGACATGGCGCTCGTCGTGCATCTGGGCATGAGCGGTCAGATGCTCGTGCAACCACCGTCCGTCGCCGACGAGAAGCACCTGCGCATCCGCGCCGTGCTGGACAACGGCGCGGATCTGCGGTTCGTGGACCAGCGGACCTTCGGCGGCTGGGCGCTCGCCCCGCTCGTGGAGGTCGACGGCGACCTGCTGCCGGTGCCGGTGGCGCACATCGCCCGCGACCCGATGGATCCCCGATTCGACGCCGACGCGGTCGTGAAGGTCCTGCGGGGCAAGCACACCGAGATCAAGCGCGCGTTGCTCGACCAGACCGTCGTCTCCGGCGTCGGCAACATCTATGCGGACGAATCCTTGTGGCGCGCAAAGCTTCACGGAAACCGGATCACCGACACGTTGTCGCGGCCCAAGCTGAAGGCAGTGCTCGCGGCGGCACGTGAGGTCATGGGAGAGGCACTCGCGCAGGGCGGTACCTCTTTCGACGCGCTCTACGTCAACGTCAACGGTGAATCCGGCTACTTCGACCGCTCCCTCGACGTGTACGGCCAGGAGAACCGGCCGTGCACGCGGTGCGGCGCCGCGATCCGCCGCGAGAAGTTCATGAACCGCTCGTCCTACAGTTGCCCGGTGTGCCAGCCCCGGCCGCGTGCCCGTCGCCCCTGACGGACCGCATTGCCCTGTGCCACAAGGCGGAATCGGTCCCTCGGCGGAAGTGTCGGTCCCGAGGACGATTCCGTCGGTCGCCGGTGTCGGCATCGCCGAGCGGACCCCGGCGATCCTCGGTGAAAACGTCGTCGGGGTGCCGTGGCAGGATTCGAACCATGGCTGACCAGACTCCCGACACCCCGCCCACCGAACTGTGGGTCGAGCGCACCGGCACCCGCCGCTACACGGGACGCAGCTCGCGCGGCGCCGAAGTGCTCATCGGCTCCGAGACCGTCGAGGGTGTTTTCACCCCCGGTGAGCTGCTGAAGATCGCGCTCGCCGCCTGCTCCGGCATGAGCTCGGACTTCCCGCTCTCGCGTCGGCTCGGCGACGACTACGACGCCACCATCAAGGTCTCCGGTCCCGCGGACCGGGAGAACGAGGTGTACCCCCACCTCGAGGAGGAGATGATCCTCGACCTGTCCGAACTCGACGCCGACGCGCAGCAGCGACTGCTCACCCTGGTCGAGCGGTCCGTCGACAAGGTGTGCACCGTCGGCCGTACCCTCAAGTCCGGTACGAAGGTGAGCCTGACGATCACCGCGGACGCGTGATCGGCCGCAGGCAGTAGCTCGGAGGGGGATTCGATGGGGAAGAACACGATGCAGATCGCGGTCGGGGCCGCGGCCGCGACCGTCCTGGGAATGGTCGCGGTGCCGACGGCGACCGCCGAACCGGCAGCCTGCGCACCGCGCACCGTCACCACGGTGACGTCCGGACTCGGGGTGCTCGAGAATCTGGCATTCG
Source organism: Rhodococcus sp. O3 (assembly GCF_048897285.1). Lineage (NCBI taxonomy): Bacteria > Bacillati > Actinomycetota > Actinomycetes > Mycobacteriales > Nocardiaceae > Rhodococcus > Rhodococcus sp. O3. Next base: position 2,886 of record NZ_JBMBTE010000115.1, on the reverse strand, counting down.
ACGGACGCGGTGGGCTGCTCGTCTCCGACGGGACTCTCACCGGCGACGGCGCGCTGCGGCGTGTGGCACCCGACGGCACGGTCGACACGGTCCTGGACGACGTCACCGGGCCGGGCGGCATCGTCGTCGACGGCGACACCGCCTACCTGAACGTCGGCAACACCACCGCGGCCGGGCTCGACGACACGCCCGACGGCACCATCGACGCCGTCGACCTGGACACCGGCGAGCGCCGCACCGTCGCGACCGGACTGGTCATGCCGAACGGTCTCGGCATGCTGCCCGACGGCTCGTTCCTCACGTCGCGCGACCTGGGCGCGGTGGGCCTGTCCCACGTTCCTGCCGGAGGCGGCGAGGGCACCGTGCTGCGCACCGACCTCGGCTCCGTCAACGGCATCGAGGTCGACGACGACACCGTCTACACCGTCACCACATTCGAAGGGGTCAACCGGCTGCACGTCCTCGACGCCACCGACCTCACCGGGCCGGTCCGCAGCATCGACCTGCCCGGCCCCGGCCTGCTGCAGGTACCGGACGACCTGACGCTCGGGCCGGACGGCGCGTTGTACGTCGCGTTGAACCTGGCCGGCGCGATCCTGCGCGTCGACCCGGAGACCGGGGACACCTGCCGTGTCGCCGAGGGTATCCCGCTCGTCTCGTCCGTCGCGTTCGGCGCCGGACCGGGCTGGGATCCGAACACCATCTACACCACCGGATTCGACGGCACCGTCCGCGCGGCAGCCCCCGCGGGCGGATAGAGGAAGAGGAGGCAACCGTGACCACCCCTGCATCCGGCTCGGCCGAACGTCTGACCGCGTGGGTGCACGGACGCGTGCAGGGTGTGGGCTTCCGGTGGTTCACCCGGGCCCGGGCCCTCGAACTCGGTCTCGTCGGGCACGCCACCAACCACCCGGACGGCCGGGTGCTCGTCATCGCGGAAGGAACGCGTCCCGCACTCGAACGACTCCTCGCGTGGCTCCGTTCCGGGCAAACCCCCGGCGAGGTGCGGCTCGTCGTCGAATCGTGGGAACCGGCACGTGGAGATCTGACCGGATTCGTCGAGCGGTAGCGCGCGGGTAGGGTTTTTCCTCATGTATTTGAAGAGTCTGACGCTCAAGGGCTTCAAGTCCTTCGCGTCCGCGACGACTCTGCGTTTCGAACCCGGCATCACCTGCGTCGTCGGACCCAACGGCTCCGGGAAGTCGAACGTGGTCGATGCCCTGACCTGGGTGATGGGGGAGCAGGGCGCCAAGGCGCTGCGCGGCGGCAAGATGCAGGACGTCATCTTCGCCGGCACCGCCGGACGCCCGCCGCTGGGCCGCGCCGAGGTCACCTTGACCATCGACAACAGCGACGGCGCGCTGCCCATCGAATACTCCGAGGTGTCCGTCACCCGCCGCATGTTCCGCGACGGTGCCGGCGAGTACGAGATCAACGGCACCTCGTGCCGCCTCATGGACGTGCAGGAACTGCTCTCCGACTCGGGCATCGGCCGCGAGATGCACGTCATCGTCGGGCAGGGCCGGCTCTCCGCGATTCTCGAGTCGCGTCCCGAGGACCGGCGTGCCTTCATCGAGGAGGCGGCCGGGGTCCTCAAGCATCGCCGCCGCAAGGAGAAGGCGGTCCGCAAGCTCGACGCGATGCAGGCGAACCTCGCGCGCCTGACCGACCTGACCGCGGAGCTGCGCCGCCAGCTCAAACCGCTCGGACGGCAGGCCGAGGTCGCGCGGCGTGCCCAGACCATCCAGGCGGACCTGCGCGACGCGCGGCTCCGGCTGGCCGCCGACGATCTGGTCACCCGGCGTGCCGAGTTCGCCGGACAGGACGAGCAGGAACGCATCGTCCGCGAACGCCTCGACCACGTCCTGGCCGCGTTGGACGAGGCGAACGCGGAACTCGCCCGGCACGAGCAGGCCGTGGCGCGCCTGACCCCGGGTGCCGAAGCGGCCTCCCAGACCTGGTTCCGGCTGTCTGCGCTCGCCGAACGGCTCGGCGCGACCGTGCGCATCGCCCAGGAACGGGCCCGCCACCTCGACGAGGCCCCGGTCGCGCGGTCCGGACAGGACCCCGACGAGATGGAGGCACGCGCCGACCGCATCGCCGAAGAGGAGGCCGAACTCCTCGAGGCCGTCGAGATCGCCCACGGCACCCTCGAGGCCGCCCGGGAACAGCTCGCCGTACAGGAGGAGGCGGCCGCCACCGCGGAACGAGCGCATCTGGCCGCGGTGCGTGCCGTCGCCGACCGTCGCGAAGGCCTCGCCCGGTTGTCCGGCCAGGTCGACACGATGCGCACCCGCGCCGAATCGATCGACGCCGAGGTCGCGCGGCTGACCGTCGCCATCGAGGAGGCCCGGCTGCGCGGCGTTGCGGCGCAGGCCGAGTTCGAGACCGCGCAGGCCCGCATCGACGATCTCGACGCCGGGGAGGTCGACGCCGACGCCCAGCACGAGCGCGCGCTCGAAGCGCTGCGCATCGCCGACGAACGCGTCAAGGAACTGCAGGACGCCGAGCGTGCTGCCGGTAAGGAGGTCGCGTCCCTCGGCGCGCGCATCGAAGCACTGTCGATGGGCCTCGAACGCAAGGACGGCGCCGCCTGGCTCCTCGAACACCGACCCGACGCGGGTCTGCTCGGGCCGCTGGCGGAGCGGCTGCAGGTGGAACCCGGCTACGAGACCGCGGTCGCCGCGGCGCTCGGTCCGGCTGCCGACGCGGTCGCCGCCGAGTCGATCCAGTCCGCCCTCGCCGCGGTCGACGCTCTCGATGCCGCCGATCAGGGTCGTGTCGCACTCGTCGCCGCCGGGGGTGCCGCACCCGAGGACGGCGGGGATCTGCCGGCCGGTGCGCGGTGGGCACGCGACGTCGTCTCCTGTCCCGCGGACCTGCGCG
>NZ_JBMBTE010000114.1:0-15381 GCF_048897285.1 Rhodococcus sp. O3 | reverse complement strand
ATCCACCGGCAGCACCGGGACCGGTCCGGTCTCGGCGCCGGGCTGCACGACCTGCGCGATCGAGAACAGCGACAGGTCCCGCTGACCGCGGGCGACGTTGCGCGACAGCACCTCGAGCAGACCGGGCAGCAGCGTCGTCGCGAGCTCGGGACGATCCGATTCGAGCGGGTTGAGTACCTTGGTGGTGTGGCGGCGCGGGTCGTCGGCGTCCAGACCCCACGTGTCGAACACGTGCGCGGGCAGGAACACCGGCGCCAGGACCTCGACATACCCGTCGGAGGCCAGGGCCCGGCCCACGGCGCGGCGACGCTTCTGCGACGGGGTGAGACCGCGGCCGGCCGGCGCGGCGGGCAGCACCGACGGGATCTGCTCGAGACCCTCGAGGCGCAGCACCTCCTCGACCAGGTCGGCGGGCTGACGCAGGTCCGGACGCCACGACGGCGGGGTCACGACGAGCTGGCCGTGCCCGTCCACCCCGACGCCGACCTCGACGGCGCAGCCGATCTGGGTGAGCCGCCGCGCGGCGGTGCCGTTCGGGTAGGTGACCCCGGCGACCCGGTCCGGAAGGTCGATGTCCATGCGGATCGTGACCGGCTCGACCGGGACCGACACGTCGGTCAGGAGCGGTTCGACCCGGCCACCGGCGATCTCCACCAGCAGCGACGCGGCCCGGTCCAGGGCGGGCAGTGCCACCTCGGGGTCGACGTTGCGTTCGAAGCGCTTACCGGCTTCGCTGGACAGCTTGTGCCGACGGTTGCCGCGGAACACCGCCAGCGGATCCCAGGTGGCCGCCTCGAGCAGCACGTCGGTGGTGGTGTCGCCGACCTCGGTGGTGGCGCCGCCCATGATGCCCGCCAGCGAGATGACACCGGAGTCGTCGGTGATGACGACGTCCTCGGGGTCGAGGACGCGTTCGACACCGTCGAGGGTGGTGAGCTTCTCGCCCGCGCGGGCGCGGCGGATGACGAGCTCACCCTGCAGGGTCGCCGCGTCGAACGCGTGCAGCGGCTGACCGAGCTCGAGCATCACGTAGTTGGTGACGTCGACCGCGGGGCCGATCGGGCGCACCCCGGCGGTGAGCAGCCGCCGCTGCAGCCACCACGGCGACACCGCGTCGGGGTCGATACCGGTGACCTTCCGTGCTGCGAACCGGGTGGCGCCGGACTCCGGTTCGAGCCGAATCGGGTAGGCCTCGCCGTCGGCCGGGTTCGGGGTGACCTGCGCCGGATCGGAGAACTCGAGGTCGAAACCGCACGCGAGTTCGCGGGTCAGGCCGCGCGCCGAGAAGCAGTAGCCGCGGTCCGGGGTGATGTTCAGTTCGATGACCGTGTCGCCGAGGCCGAGCAGGTCGTTGGCGTCGGTGCCGGGCTCGGCGCTGCCCTCCTCGAGCACGAGGATGCCGGAGTGGTCCTTGCCGATCCCGAGTTCGGCGATCGAGCAGATCATGCCGTCGGACACCTGGCCGTAGGTCTTGCGGGTCGCGATGACGAAGTCGCCGGGCAGGACCGCGCCGGGCAGAGCGACCACGACGAGGTCGCCCTCGGCGAAGTTGCGGGCGCCGCACACGATGCCGCGCGGCTCGGCTTCACCGACGTCGACCCGGCAGAACCGGATGGGCTTCTTGAATTCGGTGAGCTCCGTGATCTCGACGACCCGGCCGACGACGAGGTTGTCGATGCGGTCGAGGGTGTCGACCTCCTCGACCTCGAGACCGACCCGGACGAATCCCGCGTCGAGCTCCTCGGCGGTGACGTTCCATTCGGGGGTGGAACGCTGCAGGATCTCGGTCAGCCAGGACTGCGCTACTCGCACGTGAGTTCAGCTTTCTCGTTCGTTCGATTCTCGGGGATGGTCGGGTTCGGGGCGGGCGTCAGCCCTGCACGCCGAACGGCAGCGTGAACCGCACGTCGCCTTCGACGATGTCGCGCATGTCGGAGATGCCGTTGCGGAACTGCAGGGTGCGCTCGAGTCCCATGCCGAACGCGAATCCGCTGTAGACGTCGGGGTCGATGCCGCAGGCACGCAGCACATTGGGGTTGACCATGCCGCAGCCGCCCCACTCGACCCAGCCGGCGCCGCCCTTCTTGTTCGGGAACCACACGTCGACCTCGGCCGACGGCTCGGTGAAGGGGAAGTAGTTCGGCCGCATGCGGGTGCGGGTGTCGGGGCCGAACAGCGCGCGGGCGAACGCGTCGAGGGTGCCCCGCAGGTGCGCCATCGTCAGGCCCTTGTCGACCGCGAGGCCTTCGATCTGCGAGAACACCGGGGTGTGGGTGGCGTCGAGCTCGTCGGTGCGGAACGTGCGCCCCGGGCACACCACGTAGATGGGGATCTCGCGGGACAGCATGGTCCGCACCTGCACCGGCGAGGTGTGGGTGCGCAGCACCTGCCGCGATTCCTCGGGCGCGATGTGGAAGGTGTCCTGCATGGTCCGCGCCGGGTGGTCCGGCAGGAAGTTCAGGGCGTCGAAGTTGAAGTGCTCGGTCTCGACCTCCGGACCCTCGGCCACCTCCCAGCCCATCGCGACGAACACGTCGGAGACCTGCTCGGAGATGATCGTGATCGGGTGGCGGGCGCCGGGGGCGCGGCGATTCGCCGGCAGGGTCACGTCGATCGCCTCGGCGACGAGGACCGCGGCGTCGCGTTCCGCCTGCAGCTGCGCCTTGCGCTCGTCGAACGCGGCCTGCACGGCGGTGCGGTGCGCGTTGACACGCTTGCCCGCGTCGGCGCGTTCGTTGCCGGGCAACGATCCGAGCGCCCGCTTCGCGAGCGAGATGGGCGCCTTGTCGCCGAGATGCTCGATCTTCGCCTGTGCGAGCGCGTCGAGGTCGGTGGCGGCGGCGAACGCTTCCTGCGCGGCCTTCTCGGCGGCGGCGAGCGCTTCCTCGGCCAGCGCGCTGGGGTCCACTGCCGGCGGCGTGCCGCCCTCATTCTTGGCCACGACCGGTGCAACTCCTTCTTCCGGCGAACGTTTCTGTCGGGTGCGGCCGGAACCGGATCCCGGCAGCACAACACACAAATCCTAGGCGATGGGTCCGTGCACGCGATGCTGCACCCGCGCGCTGGCGTACAGGCAGATCGCGGCGGCGGTCGCCAGGTTCAGCGATTCGGCGCGGCCCCGGATGGGGATCCGCACCCGGTGATCGGCGCGGGCGGCGATCTGCGGGTCCAGTCCGTGGGCCTCGTTGCCGAACAGCCAGGCGGTGGGCGCGGCGAGCAGATCGTCGGCGTCGTCGAGATTCACTTCGCCGTCCGCGGCGGTGGCGAGCACCTGCAGACCGGCGTCGGCGAGCGCACCGAGCACGCGGTCGGTGTCGCGCTCCCGGGCGACCGGCAGGTGGAACACGCTGCCCGCGGAGGACCGCACGCACTTGCCGTTGTGCGGGTCGACGCTGTCACCGGCGAGGATCACGGCGTCGGCGCCGACGGCGTCGGCTACCCGGATGACGGTGCCCGCATTGCCGGGCTCCCCCACCGCGACGGGCACCGCGAGGAGCCGGGCCTGCGCGGACAGCGCCCGGTCGAGGGGCACGTCGAGCAGGTCGCACACGGCGACGATGCCGGGCGGGGTGACGGTGTCCGACAGCCGCTCGGCGGCACGGTCGGTGACGAGCGAGACGCGGACGCGGCGACGGTGCGCGGCGTCGAGCAGACCCGGATAGCGCTCGGCCGCGGCGGCGGTGACGAACACCTCGTGCACGGTCGCGGTTTCGAGCGCCTCGGCGACCGAGTTCTCCCCCTCGGCGAGGAAGCGGCCGGCCTTGCGGCGGTCGGCGGTACGCAGCAGTTTCACAGCAGAAACGACCCGTGGAGTGCGCTCGGTGAGCGGATCCACGGGTCGCTTCTGTGCTGTCGTGTCGTTCAGCGCTGCGCTCAGGCGGCCGGAGCGTTCACGTCGGCCGGCAGGGCGGCCTTGGCGACGGCGACCAGGCCCGCGAACGCCTCGGCGTCGGAGACGGCGAGCTCGGCGAGGATCTTGCGGTCGACCTCGACACCGGCGGCCTTCAGGCCCTGGATGAACCGGTTGTAGGTGATGTCGTTGGCGCGGGCAGCGGCGTTGATACGGCTGATCCACAGCTTGCGGAAGTCACCCTTGCGCGCACGACGGTCGCGGTAGGCGTAGGTCAGCGAGTGAAGCTGCTGCTCCTTGGCCTTGCGGTACAGCCGCGAGCGCTGCCCGCGGTAGCCCTTGGAAGCCTCGAGAATCGAACGGCGCTTCTTCTGGGCGTTGACTGCCCTCTTCACGCGTGCCACTGATATGTCCTGTCAGTTTCGGGGGGCTGATTCTCGCCCCCGGGATGGTCGGTCGGGAAAGCTCAGATGTCGAGCAGGCGCTTGATGCGCGGCGCGTCGACGTCGGCGACGACGGCCTTGCCGTCGAGGCGACGGGTGACCCGCGAGGACTTGTGCTCGAGCAGGTGGCGGCGGCCGGCCTTCTGGCGCAGGATCTTCCCGCTGCCGGACACCTTGAATCGCTTCGCGGTGCCGCTGTGGGTCTTCGACTTGGGCATGGAGTCCTCAGTTCTTCCGGTTGTTCGGGTACGTCTAACTCACGCAGCACCGGCTGTGCTGCCCGAGCGGTCAGCTTGTCTAGGCGTCGCCCTGCTCGGTCTTCGGCTGCTCGGCGGCAGGCGCGGGAGCGGCGGGAGCGGACTTGGCGGTGTTGGCCTGGGCTGCTTCCTGGGCCTTCACGCGGGTCTTCGCGCCCTTGTGCGGGGCCAGCACCATGGTCATGTTGCGGCCGTCCTGCTTCGGAGCGGTCTCGATGAAGCCGAGATCGGCCACATCGGCACCCAGACGCTGCAGCAACCGGAATCCGAGTTCCGGACGCGACTGCTCGCGGCCACGGAACATGATGGTGACCTTGACCTTCGACCCGGCTTCGAGGAAGCGAACGACGTTGCGCTTCTTGGTCTCGTAGTCGTGGTCGTCGATCTTCGGCCGGAGCTTCTGCTCCTTGATCACGGTCAGCTGCTGGTTCTTGCGCGATTCGCGCGCCTTCTGCGCGGCCTCGTACTTGAACTTGCCGTAGTCCATGATCTTGCACACGGGCGGGCGGGCGTCGGGGGCCACCTCGACCAGATCGAGGTCGGCTTCGTATGCCAGGCGGAGTGCATCTTCAACACGCACGATTCCGACCTGTTCACCACCCGGTCCGACGAGTCGGACCTCGGGAACTCGGATGCGTTCGTTGATGCGGGTCTCAGCGCTGATGGGGCCTCCTAGGTAGAGCGGTGCGGTCTGTTGACCGCGCCGCAGCACGTGGGCCCGACATTCCTCGACGAAAAGACCCCGCTGCGGCGCCGAAGCTCCACGCGAGGTCCGATTACCGACCGGCCCGACGAACCGGCAGCCGGGGCTGCATCGTCGTCGCTCACCCGGGAAGGCGAGTCACCCACGGCACCGAGGTGCGGGGCGGACCGGACCACTGAGCTGCAACGATGTGCCGCCAGAGGTGGGAGTCGGACTCCACTTTGCTGCCCACGCGTGTTCCACGTGGGCGGTCGTGGCATCCACAGTAGCAAATCTGCACGTGAGGATCGAATCGGGCGCTCCCCCACCCGACCCGCGAGCGATCCGGAGGGACCGGGATGGAATCCTCGACGGTATGACCGACACCCCCGAGTCGCCCGCCGACGACGTTCGCCACCTCGCCGAGATTCCCGCCGTCGAGGTGATCAGCCGCGCCGCCGTGATGCTGATGAGCTCCGCCGCCGAGAAACTGGGCCTCGGCGACGAGAACCCCGACGACAGCGCCCACCTGGACCTCGACGAGGCGCGGCGGGTCATCACCGCGCTCGCCGGCCTGGTCACCGCGTCCGTCGAGTACCTCGGACCGCACGCCGGTCCCATGCGGGAAGGCCTGCAGGCGCTGCAGAAGGCGTTCCGGGAGGCGTCGGCGCATCCCGACGAGCCCGGCAAGGGCCCCGGCGAGAAGTACACCGGCCCCGTCTACTGACCTCGAGGATCTCTACTGACCTCGAGGATCCCGACGCCGGTTGCACGAGGGCGCGCCGACCTGCTCGTGTGCAGGTCGGCGCGCCCTTCCGTGAGTCGAGCCGCGCCGCGTCGGCGCCTGTCGGCTACCCGACCGCGGCGGCCTTCCTCGGGGCGCGCTTGCGGGCGGGCTTGCGGACCGGTTCCGACGCCGGTGCGGCGCCGAGTGCCTCGGCGAGGAACCGGCCGGTGTAGCTGCCCTCGGTCGCCGCGATGTCCTCGGGGGTGCCCTGCGCGACCACGGTGCCGCCGCCCGATCCGCCCTCCGGCCCCATGTCGATGACCCAGTCCGCGGTCTTGATGACGTCGAGGTTGTGCTCGATGACGATGACCGTGTTGCCCTTGTCGACGAGCCCGTTGATGACGCCGAGGAGCTTACGGATGTCCTCGAAGTGCAGGCCCGTGGTCGGCTCGTCGAGCACGTAGACGGTGCGTCCACTCGACCGCTTCTGCAGTTCCGCGGCGAGCTTGACGCGCTGTGCCTCACCACCGGACAGGGTGGGCGCCGGCTGCCCGAGCCGCACATAGCCGAGCCCGACGTCCACCAGCGTCTTGAGGTAGCGGTGGATGGAGGTGACCGGCTGGAAGAACTCGGCGGCCTCCTCGATCGGCATGTCCAGAACCTCGGCGATGTTCTTGCCCTTGTAGTGCACCTCGAGGGTTTCGCGGTTGTAGCGGGCGCCGTGGCACACCTCGCACGGCACGTACACGTCCGGCAGGAAGTTCATCTCGATCTTGAGGGTGCCGTCGCCGGAGCACGCCTCGCACCGGCCGCCCTTGACGTTGAACGAGAACCGTCCCTGCTGGTATCCGCGCACCTTCGCCTCGGTGGTCTGCGAGAACAGGGTACGGATCTTGTCGAACACACCGGTGTAGGTCGCCGGGTTCGACCGCGGGGTGCGGCCGATCGGTGACTGGTCGACCTGGACGAGCTTGTCGAGCTGGTCGAGGCCGTTGACGCGGGTGTGCCGGCCCGGCACCTGGCGGGCGCCGTTGAGCTTGTTCGCCATCACCGTCGCGAGAATGTCGTTGACCAGCGTGGACTTGCCCGAGCCGGACACCCCGGTGACGCTGGTGAGCACACCCAGCGGGAACGACACGTCGATGCCGCGCAGATTGTTCTCCCGGGCCCCGACGACCGTGACCTGCCGCTTGCGGTCGATCGGCCGGCGCAGCGGCGGCACCTCGATGCTCTTGCGTCCGGACAGGTACGCGCCGGTCAGCGACTCGGTGTTGTCCAGCAACTGCTTGTACGTTCCGGTGTGCACGACCCGGCCGCCGTGCTCACCGGCGAACGGCCCGATGTCGACGACCCAGTCGGAGGCGCGGATGGTGTCCTCGTCGTGCTCGACGACGATCAGCGTGTTGCCGAGATCCCGCAGCCGCGTGAGGGTTTCGATGAGGCGACGGTTGTCGCGCTGGTGCAGGCCGATGGACGGTTCGTCCAGCACGTACAGCACACCGACCAGGCCGGAACCGATCTGGGTGGCGAGCCGGATGCGCTGCGCCTCGCCACCGGAGAGGGTCGCGGCCGCGCGCGAGAGGGTGAGGTATTCGAGGCCGACGTCGAGCAGGAACCCGAGACGGGCCTGCACCTCCTTGAGCACCGACCCGGCGATGGCCTCCTCGCGGGGACCGAGAGTCAGGCCGTTCAGGAACGCCGAGCACTCGCCGATCGACAGATCGCACACCTCGGCGATGGACTTGTGCCCACCGTCGGCGGCGATCGTCACCGACAGGATCTCCGGCCGCAGCCGCGCGCCGTTGCACGCGGGGCACGGGATGTCCCGCATGTAGCCGTCGTAGCGGTCCTTCATCTGCTCGGACTCGGTCTGCTCGAGCCGGCGATGCAGGAACGGCATGACGCCCTCGAACTCGGCGTAGTACGAGCGAACCCGGCCGTAGCGGTTCTTGTAGCGGACGTGCACCTGCTCGGTGCTGCCCTCGAGGATCGCCTTGCGGGCCTTGGCGGGCAGTTTGTTCCACGGGGTCGACAGGTCGAAGCCCATGATGTCGCCGAGGCCGGACAGCAACCGGTTGAAGTACTCGGAGCTCTGCCCCACCGACCACGGGGCGATCGCGCCGTCCTCGAGGGTGCAGTCGGGGTCGGGCACCACGAGATCGGGGTCGACCTCCTTGCGCACACCGAGACCGGTGCACTCGGGGCAGGCTCCGTACGGCGAGTTGAACGAGAACGAGCGGGGCTCGAGATCGTCGATGGACAGCGGATGCGCATTGGGGCAGGCGAGCTTCTCGGAGAAGCGGCGTTCCCGGTCCGGGGCGTTCTCGTCGCGGTCGACGAAGTCGAGCACGACGATGCCCTCGGCGAGGCGCAGCGCCGTCTCGATCGAGTCGGTGAGCCGCTGCTTGGCGGTGGGCTTGACGGCGAGGCGGTCGACGACGACCTCGATGTCGTGCTTCTCCTGCTTCTTCAGCTTCGGCGGGTCGGTCAGCGGATACACGACGCCGTCGACGCGCACGCGGGCGAAGCCCTGGATGGTGAGCTGCTCGAACAGGTCGACGAACTCGCCCTTGCGGGTGCGCACGACCGGCGCGAGGACCTGGAACTTCAGTCCCGGTTCCATGTCGAGCACCTGGTCGACGATCTGCTGCGGCGTCTGCCGCGCGATCTGCTCACCGCAGACCGGGCAGTGCGGGGTGCCGGCGCGCGCGTACAGCAGACGCAGATAGTCGTAGACCTCGGTGATGGTGCCGACCGTCGACCGCGGGTTGCGGTTGGTGGACTTCTGGTCGATGGACACCGCCGGGGACAGGCCCTCGATGAAGTCGACGTCGGGCTTGTCCATCTGGCCCAGGAACTGGCGGGCGTACGCGGACAGCGATTCGACGTACCGCCGCTGCCCCTCGGCGAAGATCGTGTCGAACGCGAGGCTCGACTTGCCGGAGCCGGACAGCCCGGTGAACACGATGAGGCTGTCCCGTGGGAGGTCCACGTTGATTCCGCGCAGGTTGTGCTCCCGCGCACCTCGCACGATCAGGCGATCCGCCACGCCACGTCCTTCCTTCGGACCCCGCGCCTGGTGGGCGCGCACGGTCCGGTTGCATTTCGAGGAGCCGGCGCCGAATCACGCGACACCGGACTGTGCCATGGTAGGCGCGCCCACCGACACGTTCTCGTTCGCAGCCTCCTCACCTCGGCAGATGCGCCTCGGCGGTAACGTGCACCACATGACGAAGCAGCCCGTGACCATCGACGACCACTACACCGGGGAGGTCTCCCCCGGCGGCCCCGCGCAGCGCCGCACGATCCCCGGCGCGACCATCGTCAAGCTCTCCGTCGGCCAGATGGACAACAACACCTACCTCATCACCGATACCGCCACCGGCAAGTCGCTGTTCATCGACGCCGCGAACGAGCCGGATCTGCTGGTGAGTTACCTCGCCGAGAACGCGCCGAAACTCGAGTTGATCGTCACCACGCACCAGCACTGGGATCACTGGCAGGGCCTCGAGAAGGTCGCCGGGGCCACCGGTGTGCCGACCGCCGCGCATCCGCTCGACGCCGAGCCGCTGCCCGTCACGCCCGCCCGCCTGCTCATGGAGGGTGACACCGTCGAGATCGGCGAACTGTCGTTCGAGGTGCTGCACCTGTCCGGGCACACCCCGGGCTCGATCGCGCTGGTCCTCGAGGAGCAAGGCACGGGTCGCCACCACGTGTTCACCGGCGACTGCCTGTTCCCCGGCGGTATCGGCAAGACCGCGGACCACGAGAAGTTCACGTCGCTGCTCGACGACGTCGAGACGAAGCTGTTCGGCCGCTTCGGTGACGACACCGTCATCTACCCGGGGCACGGCAAGGATTCGACGCTCGGTGCCGAGCGGCCGCATCTCGGCGAGTGGCGGGAACGCGGCTGGTAGCTGCGGCCCGACCTCCGTACCGGCGCGACCCGCAGACAGCCCGAACGCGGTGCGGAAATCGCCGGAATCGGCCCGGGGGCGCTCGCTGCGAGTACCCTCGGACCGCATGAGCCGGTCGCTCCGTCGAGCACGGGCACGGTGACGCCGTGGTGGATCTCGTTCTCGGCCCGTTACTTCGGCACGTCGGGGCCACGGACGCCACGGTGTGGGTGGAGACATCTGCCCCGTGCATCGTGCAGGTCCTCGGCAACTCGGAGAAGACGTGGACGGTGGCAGGCCACCACTACGCCCTCGTCTCGGTCGAGGGCTTGGAACCGGGATCTACCACGCCCTACGAGGTGCGTCTGGACGGGCACGAGGTGTGGCCACATCCCGGCGACGACCCGTCCCTGATTCGGACGCTCGGTGCCGGCGACCGGTTCGTCCTGGCGTTCGGCTCGTGTCGCGTGGCGACGGCCACGGACGACGAGGATTCGTCGGCGCTGGGGACCGATGCTCTCGTGGCGTACGCGCAGCGTATGCGCGCCCGCTCCCCCGAAGAGTGGCCCGATGCCCTGTTGTTGCTCGGCGACCAGGTGTATGCCGACGAACTGTCGCCGGAAATGCGGCGGCGTGTCGGCGAGCGGCACGATCTGTCGGAACCACCGGGCGCGCAGGTGCGGAACTTCGAGGAATACACCTGGCTGTATTCCCAATCGTGGTCCGAACGCAACGTCCGTTGGCTGTTGTCGACCGTGCCGACCTCGATGATCTTCGACGACCACGACGTGCACGACGACTGGAACACCTCGTACCTGTGGCGGGCCGAAGTGGAGGCCTCGTCGTGGTGGGAGGAACGGATCGTCGGTGCCCTCATGTCGTACTGGATCTACCAGCACCTCGGGAATCTTTCACCGAAGGAACTGTCCGAAGACGCGCTCTACGACCGTGTCCGGAACTGCGGGGGTGATGCCGAGCAGATTCTCCGCGCCTTCGCCTCCGATGCGGACGAGGAAGCGGACGGCGCTTCCGGCGCGCGGTGGTCCTACCGGCGGGATTTCGGTTCGGTGCGGTTGCTGATGATCGATTCGCGGTGCGGCCGGGTCCTCACAGCCGACCGCCGGGACATGGTGTCGGATCCGGAGTTCGACTGGATCGAAAGCCAGACCGAGGGCGACTACGATCACCTGCTCATCGGGACGTCATTGCCCTTGTTGCTTCCGCGTGCCATGCACGACGTCGAAGCGTGGGACGAGTTGCTCACATCCGGAGCGCGCGGTGAACGGCTCGGGCGGTGGGCCGAAAAGCTCCGCCGCGATGCGGATCTCGAGCATTGGTCGGCATTCCGCGACTCGTTCGACCGTGTCGCCCGGTTGCTGGCGGAGGTCGGCAGTGGACGCCGCTCAGGGCGGTCCGATATCACCCCGGCGACGGTGTGCGTGCTGTCGGGCGACGTGCACCACGCATACGCCGCTCGTGCCCACTTCCGCGTCCCCGTGAGCGCGGCGATCTACCAGTTGACGTGCTCGCCGTTGCACAATCATGTTCCGGCGGCAGTTCGGGTGGCGTTCCGTGTCGCCTGGAGTCGCGCAGCAGAACGCTGCGTCCGCGCGGTTCTCGGGCGGGTGACGCCAGTGCCGGACACCTCCATCACCTGGAGCAAGACAGCTGGTCCGACATTCGGAAACCAGATCGCCACGCTCCGGGTCGATGGTCGCGCTGCGCATCTGACCATCGAGCGGACAGCTCGCGGCGCACACCATTTCGAGACGGTCGCCGAGCTCGGCTTGTCTTCCGACGGACCCCACGCCGGGGAGCCACCCTCCGACGCGCACCGCCGACGGCGACGAAACCCGGCAACGCGGTGGCGTGCAGCGAGGACGGTCCGGGAAACCTGACCGGTCCGGGCTTATCGATGCCCCTCTCCCGCGGCGCCGTCCTGCGACTGCCCTTCGCCCGTCGTCGGGCCGTCCTCCGGCTCGACGAGGTCGGCAAACGCGGTACCCGAGACCATTCCGTGGGTTCCCGGCACCGTTACCGTTGGTCTGGCACCGGGCTCGTACATCTGCTGAATCTCGTGCGCCCGTTCCTGCGCCCTACGTTTCGTGTCGTCGTCGAGGTCGTCGAAATCGTCGGGTTTCCGATCTTCGTCCACAGCACTCGCTCCAATCGTCACTGCTTTCCCGCGGAGCAGGGTCTCCGGTCCAGAATCCTCTTCCGGCGGTACCGGGACGCCGTTTCGGCCCGACCGATGCCGCGACGTCTGCGTGGTCGTTCCGACACTGTCATGCAGGAGGAAACGGCCGCGACGGCGGCGTCGCAAAGGTGAGCAGGTTGCCGTCGGGATCACGGACCTGGGCGAGCGTCGAATAGTCACCCTCGATGTCGTCCCCGAGCACGATCCCGAGGCTCTGCAGCCAGCGGCGTTCTGCCACGACATCGTCGACGTAGAGGAACATCACGCCTGTGCCTGCGATCTCGTCGTCGGTCGAAATCGCCAATCCGCCGTGGTCGAACAGCTCCCAGTGCAGCAGCGTGTCCATCGGCCGGTGATCCGGTCCGCGGCCCAGCAATTTCGTGTACCAGTCTTCGGCGGCGGCAAGATCTTCCGTCAGCAGGGCGGTGTAGATCTTCTGAAGGTTCATGTGTTCGGCCTCCGGGGCAGATTCGGCGTGAACGCTCCTCGCCCTACGAGGGCCGTGACAGGACATCCGATGCCGGCGGTCGGCCGCGTCGTTCGACGACTTGTCCACAAGGCATCGCGATGCGCAATCGTCTAGCCCTGGGTCGTCGGATCGTCGGCGGTGGCTTCGGCGAGCTCGGCCAGGTGCTGCAGCGAATTGGTGAGATGGTCCGGACCGAACGGTGGGAACCCGATGTGGTCTCGGATGTGTTGCGGCACCGCCGACCAGTCGTAGACGAGCGTCACCTCGGTCTCCGACGGACCGAGCGGCACCAGCTCGTAACTCCAACTCCAGCCCCCGAACTCCAGGTGACCGTCGTCCTTCTCCTCCCCCGTCCGCCAGCCGATGGCGCGCGGCGGGTCGAGCACGTGCACCTGGTTGGCCACCTTGTAGTAACCGTTCACCTGGCGGGGGTGGTACATGTCCATCCGGAAGACCTGCCCCACTTCGGTCAACGGCGCCCGGTCGGCGGCGTCCTGCACCCAGCCGGTGCCGTCGATCGCCGAATGGGTGGTCGGGTCGGCAAGTACCGCGAACACCCGCGCGGCCGGTGCGGCGACGATCAGGGTGGCAGTCACGTTCTCTCGGTGTGCGGTGTGCATGGCCTTGTCCCCTCGTCTTGAGCCTCCCGCCTGCGCGGAACGCGGTGGTCCTCCATGCAGACCGCGGGGCGCGGCGGAAGTCATCGCTCGCACGGAAGGAATCTGCACCGGCGATGCCGTGAACTCCGCTTCCGGGGCAGCAGGCACCGATAGAATCGAGGGTCCGCGACGGCATGGGGGGCTCTCGGTTAGGAGCTGCTCGGATGACCGATCAAGCGAAACTCCTCGACTACCTGAAGAGGGTGACAGCCGAGCTCTACCAGGTGAAAGAGAAGCTTCGCGAGTCCGAGGCCGTGCGTCACGAACCGATCGCCGTCATCGGGATGGGTTGCCGCTTCCCCGGTGGGGTGCAGTCGCCCGAGGACCTGTGGCAATTGGTGGAATCCGGTTCGGAAACCGTCACCGGCTTTCCCGAGGACCGCGGCTGGAATGCGGCCGAACTCTACGATCCGAAGGCGGAGCAGGCCGGCAAGACGTACACGCTGCAGGGCAGCTTTCTCGACGACCCGGCAGGGTTCGATCCCGAGGTCTTCGGCATCTCGCCGCGCGAAGCGCTGGCCATGGACCCGCAGCAGCGTCTCCTGCTCGAAACGAGCTGGGAGACCTTCGAACATGCCGGCCTGGATCCGCGGTCGGTGCACGGCTCCCGGGTCGGCGTGTTCACCGGCCTGTCCGGCATCGACTACGCGGCGCGGGCCGGGGGCCGGCCACCCGCAGACCTCGAGGGCTACTTCATCACCGGCAACGCCATGAGCGTCGCCTCCGGCCGCGTGGCGTACAGCTTCGGCCTATCCGGACCGGCGATCACCGTCGACACCGCATGCTCGTCGTCGCTGGTGTCCATCCACCTCGCCATGCAGGCACTACGCAACGGCGAGTGCGAGCTGGCCCTGGCGGGTGGGGCGACCGTGATGGCGACGCCGGGGGTGTTCGTCGAGTTCAGCCGCCAGCGAGGACTGGCCCCCGACGGCCGGTGCAAGGCGTTCTCGGCCGCCGCCGACGGCACCGCCTGGGGTGAGGGCGCAGCGATGATCGCATTGGAACGGCTGTCCGACGCGCAGCGCCACGGTCGGCGGATCCTCGCCGTGATCCGGGGCAGCGCGATCAACCAGGACGGTGCCAGCAACGGCCTGACCGCACCGAACCGGCAGGCCCAGGAGCGCGTGATCCGGCAGGCGCTGACCGATGCCGGGCTCGGCCCGGGCGACGTCGACGCGGTCGAGGCGCACGGCACCGGCACCACCCTGGGCGATCCGATCGAGGCGTCCGCCCTGCTGGCAACCTACGGCCGCGACCGTCCCATCGGCAGGCCGCTGTGGCTCGGCTCGGTGAAGTCGAATCTCGGGCACACCCAGGCCGCCGCCGGGGTGGCCGGGGTGATGAAGATGATCCTGGCGATGCGGCACGGCGTCCTGCCGAAGACCCTGCACGTCGACCGTCCGACACCGCACGTCGACTGGTCTTCCGGGTCCGTGTCCCTGCTGACCGAGAACCGGGAGTGGCGCGACCTCGACCGGCCCCGCCGGGCGGCGGTGTCCTCGTTCGGTATCAGTGGCACCAATGCGCACGTCGTCCTGGAGCAGTCCCCACCGGCCGAGGCGCCGGACCACGACGCGGGGATCCCCGCGGACGAGGTCGTGGCCTGGCGCGTGTCGGGCCACACCGAATCCGCGCTGCGCGCGCAGGCCGGGCGGTTGCGCGAGTACGTATCGGCCCAGCCCGACCTGCCTCCTGCCGCGGTAGCCGGGGCTTTGCTGAACTCGCGTGCCACCTTCGACCACCGCGCCGCCGTGATCGGCGCCCGGTCCGAGACACTGCTCGGCGGCCTCGACGCGCTCGCCCGCGGCGCCCCGAGCGCCGACGTCGTCATCGGCGTGGCGGCGGAGGCCGGTGACCGGCCGGTGTTCGTCTTTCCCGGCCAGGGTTCGCAGTGGGTCGGCATGGCCACTGAACTGCTGGACACGTCGCCGGTGTTCGCCGACACCGTGCGCGAATGCGCCGAGGCGCTGGCGCCGCACACGACGTTCGCGCTGCTCGACGTCCTGCGCGACCGGGATCCGGCGTCGCTGGACCGCGTCGACGTGGTGCAACCGGCGCTGTTCGCGATGATGGTCGGGCTCGCCGAGCTGTGGCGCTCCCACGGCGTCGAACCCGCGGCGGTGGTCGGGCATTCACAGGGGGAGATCGCCGCCGCGTACGTCGCCGGTGCGCTGAGCCTCTCCGACGCCGCCTCGGTCGTC
>NZ_JBMBTE010000113.1:0-15499 GCF_048897285.1 Rhodococcus sp. O3 | reverse complement strand
ACACCATCACGTTCCGGACTCTCGTCCGACCCGCTCCGGGGCAACTGTTCTAACCTAGCAGGTCCATCTTACCGAGTCAAAATCGCTTCGAACCGGTACGATCTTCTGCTTGGCTGTCCGACCATCTCGGGGCACTAAAGTTGCCCGTACCTTCCGGTCCGGGTCGGTGTCCCTCTCGCTCGAACGACGACTAAGTTACGCCTCCGCTAACGGGCCGTCAAATCCGCAGGTCAACGGCCCGTCAGCGCGTAACATGAGAGCGCCGTCAGCCCCGGACGAGGCGCACGCCGCCAAAGTTCCGCTTGCCGCGCCGGATGACGAGCCACTGCCCGTGCAGAACGTCCGATTCGCCGGGCGTCCAGTCCTCCGAGGCGATACGCGCGTTGTTGACGGAGGCGCCGCCTTCCTTCACCGTGCGCCGCGCAGCTCCCTTGCTCTCGCACAGTCCGGTCGCGACGAGCAGGTCGACGATCGTGGACGGCTCGCCCTCGTGGATCTCGGCGATCGATGCCTCGGCCAACGCCGCCGCAAGCGTGCCCTCGTCGAGATCGGCGAGCTCACCGCGACCGAACAGTGCGCGGCTCGCGAGCTCCACCGCGCGGGTGTTCGCCTCTCCGTGGACCAGCGTGGTCATTTCCGCCGCGAGCCGACGCTGGGCCTCACGGGCCTGCGGCCGTTCCGCGGTGGCGACCTCGAGCTCGGCGAGTTCTTCCTGGTCGAGGAACGTGAACCAGCGCAGGTACTTGATCACGTCGGCGTCCCCGGCGTTCACGAAGTACTGGTACCAGGCATACGGCGTGGTCATCTCCGGGTCGAGCCACAGGCTGCCGCCGCCGGTGGACTTGCCGAATTTCTTGCCGTCCGCGGAGGTCACCAGTGGAACGGTGAGTGCATGCACGGACTCACCGTCGATGCGCCGGTTGAGTTCGACGCCGGCGATGATGTTGCCCCACTGGTCGGACCCGCCGACCTGCAGCGTGCAGCCGTACTTACGGCGCAGTTCGACGAAGTCGTTGGCCTGCAGAAGCATGTAGCTGAACTCGGTGTACGAGATTCCGTCGCCTTCGAGGCGGCGCTTGACGGTGTCGCGGGCGAGCATCACGTTGACGGAGAAGTGCTTGCCGATTCCGCGCAGGAAGTCGATCGCGCTGAGTTGCGCGGTCCAGTCCATGTTGTTGGCGACGATCGCCCCGGTCGGAGAATCGTCGAAGTCCACGAACCGCTCGAGCTGACTGCGAATGCGTTCCGCCCACTCGGCGACCGTGTCGACGGAGTTCATCGTCCGCTCCCCCACCTCGCGGGGATCGCCGATCATGCCGGTGGCCCCACCTGCGAGCACGATCGGTCGATGGCCCGCGCGCTGGAAACGCTTGAGAGCCAGGAGAGGCACGAGGTGACCGGCGTGCAGACTCGGCCCGGTCGGATCGAAACCGGCATACAACGTGAGCGGACCTGCGTCGAGATCCCGTCGGAGTGCGTCGATGTCGGTCGATTGGGCGATGAGCCCGCGCCAGGTGAGTTCGTCGAGAATGTGCTCAGTCACCGCTCGATCATCCCATCCGTGGATTCGCGGCCGGCGCCCGTGGGCTCCGCCTGTACGCCGAGACACCCATCGCGCCGGGAATCCACAGCCGCCACGGACGGTCGGCGGCCTGCGTGATGCCGACCCGGGGGCCGGTCTCCAAGGGGTCCGGGACGGTGCCGGGGGCGAGGTCGAGACGCACCCGCGATGCCGCATCGAACACGTCGAGGCCGTTGTCGGCCAGTGTCAGACCGAGCGCTTCGGCGAGGTTGCCCGGTCCCCTCGCCAGGTTCGACTCCGCGGTACCCGGGGTGCGGCGAGCGCGGACGGTCTCGTCCCCCGACACGACCTGCGCACCGCGCAGCAGCGCCGCGGCCGCGACCCCGTCGGGTCCGATCGAGATGTTCGCGCAGTGATGAATGCCGTAGCTGCGGTACACGTACAGATGACCCGCCGGTCCGAACATGACCGCGTTGCGGGCGGTGCGGCCGCGATACGAGTGCGCGGCCGGGTCCGGCCAGGGACCGTCCTCGGGACCTCCGTACGCCTCGACCTCGGTGATGCGCAGTGCGACGTCGCCGACCCGGAGGATCGCGCCGAGCAGCAAGCGTGCGCCCCCGACGGGGTCCGCCGCGGTCAGCTGCGCCCTGCTGTACGTGCCGTCGCCGGTCAGCCGATCAGTCCTGCGTCCAGCCCGCGACCCCGCGCGCGACGTAGTCGTCGTGTTCGGCATCGGTGACCTCGCGCGCCTCGTCGACGAGAAGGACAGGAATACCGTTCTCGATGGGGTAGGCACGCCGCAACCGTGGGTTGTAGAGGAGGACGTCGTCCACGAGGAGCAACGGCCCCTTGTCCTGCGGGCAGGCCAGGATGCTCAACAGCGTGGGGTCGACAGCCACCGTTGTCCTCTCGAAGTGCGATATGCGAACGGGACCAAGGCTACCGCGCAGCGGAACCCGAATCGACGACGCCCGTCGCCAGCCGCGCTGCGACAGCCTTGGTGAGCCGCTTGTACGTTCCCGTCTCGGGGTCGGCGTACCAGGAACGTACTGTGGGCCTCGGCACACCCTGTGCTTGCAGTTCGTCTGCGATCGGCCTGAAGGACGGCCCGAGCGGGATGCGCGGCACCACGTGCACGATGTCGGGGCGTTCGGCGGCCGGCAGTGCATCGAGCGCCGCGGTGATCTCCACGACGCTCGGCGCCTTGTTCTCGCGCAGCGTGCACGCGGCCACGGCGAGGTCGACGTCCCCGGCGCGCACCCCGTAGGCGACGACGAGATCGACCCGAGGGAGCGCGCCCAGCGCGTCGACGACGGGTTGCGCATAGACCGGGCCGTGCGGGGTGACGATGACGGTGCGTCTGTTGTCGAGCAGCCAGAAGTCACCGTCCGCGTCGCGCCGGAACAGGTTCTCGGTGGGGACCCACGCGTCACCCGTCTCGAACACGCCGCGCATCACGCCGGCGGAGATGTCCGTGGTCGAGCTGTAGCGGCCGAGCAGCAGTCCGACTTCGCCGGGTTCGCTCTCCCTGACGAAACCCTGTTCGTCCTCGAGGAATCGCCGGCCGATCGGGTCGTAGGCGGCCAACCGGACCTCGGCGCTGCCGGGCAGCGCCCGGCCCTTCGACCCGACCTTCGCGCCGGACACGTTGGCCAGTACGATCGCGCCTTCGGTGGAGGCGTAGAACTCGAGTACCTGCGCGGGGGCGAACCGCTCCATGGTGCGCCGCCACAGGCCGGGGGTCATGCCGGAACCGATGAACAGGCGCACCGGGTGGATCTCGTCGATGTGCAGCGACGGGCTGTCGAGGATCTCGCGCAGCATCGCCCACGTGTATGTGATGACGGTGATGCCGTAGCGGTGCACTTCGTCGCTGAACCGCGCCGGATCCAGTCCCCGGGACAGCGCGATGCGGGATCCCCCGGCGAGGGCGCCGCCGAAACTGACGAGCAGTCCCGACGAATGGTGCAGCGGCGCGAGGCAGTAGACCGTGTCGCCGCGGCCGAGGGCGGCGGCGGTCGCGGTACCGAACGCCGACAGTGCCCACCGGTGGTTGGTGACCAGCTTCATCTCGAGCGAATCGCCGTGGCCGGTGAACAGGATGAAGGCGAGTTCGCGGGCCATGCCCGGGTCCGGTACGTACCACCCCGGCAGCTCCATCGTGGAGGTGTCGAGTCGTTCGAGGTCGATGACATCGGCGCCGGGTTCGACGTCGAGGTCGCGCACGTCGCCGCCGCCGAGCACGAGGGCGGGCAGTCCGGTCGCGGCGGCCGTCGCGAGGTGTTCCGGGTCCGTGACGATCTTCTCGACGGCGCCGAGCCGGAGTGTCTCGTCGAGGTCGGAGCCGGGTGGCAGCAGCACCGACACCCCACCGATCCGGGAGACTGCGGCGACCGCGGCCATGGCGCTGGGGCGCGTCTCCATCAGGACACCGACGTGCATTCCCGGACGAACACCACCGTGGACGAGTCCCAGCACCACGTTGTCGATCCGTTTGTTGACCGCGTCGTAGGTGTAGACGCGATCGTCGAAGATGAAGCACTCCCGGTCGGCGGCCTTGCGTCCCTGTTCGGCGAGCAGGCTGCCGACGGAGATCCGCGTGTGCGGCTGGATCTGCCCGAGCCGCGCGAGCCGCGGCAATGCGCGCGCGGCCTCACCGGACAGTTCGCGGGCGCCGCGGACGGTGCCGGCGGCGACCTCGGCGAGACCCTTGCCGACTTCCACGCCGACCTCGGCGATGGTGGCGACGGTGTGTGTCAGCCGGCTGGTGACGGACACGCCGGTCTCGCCCTCGGCATGCGGTTCGGGCACGGCCATCGGGACGATGCCGACGGGCCGGTCCCCCTGCTTCTCGCGCCACAGCACCCATTCCCCGACCGTGGGCCACGTGTGCTGCGCCGCGGAGGTACCGACGACGAGACCGAAATGACCTGCGCGCAAACAGTATTCGAACACCTGCGCACGAGGCGCCGCTTTGCGGATGCCGCGCACGGCAAGGGGCTGCCCGATATCGTCCACCTCACCGACGAACGCGAGGATCGGGCACGTGATGTCCGCGAGGGTCACCGCCCGGTCGTTGATGACGAAACCGCCGCTGACCATCCGGTTGTGCGCGATGAACTGACGCAAGAGATCTGCGACCGCGGGACCCGACCACGCGACCCAGCCCTCGGTGTCGAGGAATCGGCGCTGCGGTTCCCTCGGCAGCAACGCTTCCCGGTCGTGCAACTGCATGACGAACTCGAGCCGCGCCCGTACCGTCTTGATCGGGTCGAGGAACTGGAAGCCGGTGCGGGCCATCCACCCGGTGATCGCCATCCGGTTGAAGACGTGGTCGGCGAGGAAGTCCGCGCCGCGGACCGCGATGGCATCCGGGATACCGAACGGCAACGCCGCCAGGGTGTCGACGGGACTACCGAACGTGATCAGGCTGGCGATGTTGCGGCTGCGCCGGTACGCCGCGGCCTGATAGCAGAACATGCCGCCCTGCGAGTATCCGCCGAGGTGGATGTCCCTGCCCGTGTAGTCGTGAACCCGGTCGACGATCTCGTCGAGGGCGACGATGTGGTCGGTGAGGGTGCGCCGCCAGCCGCCCTCCTCCTGGTCCGGCGACCCGAAGTCGACGACCCACGGATCGAGACCGACGGCGTGCAGCATTCCGACCGCGCCCTTCTCACGGGTCACGTCGTACACGTCGGCCGACATCATCATCGGCGGAACGAGGACGACCGGGATCCCCGTCGAGGCGGTATCGGTCTCGGGAAAGTAGCGGCGCAGACGGTACATCGGGGTCCGGGCGACGACCTGGTACGGCGACGGCGCCGCCCCGGTCTCGAGCCCCCCGAACCGAATCACCTCGAGGCCGTTCTGCGCCGTCGCCATGACGCGACGCAGCGGCCCCATCACCGATTCACTCCCCAGTCCCACGAACCGCACCCCATCCGCCGCGTGTACCGCAATCCGACATGTCAGAACCCCAGCCTGCCACACGCCGGGTATGCCACAGGCCGGTTCGAAACGCCGTGTGGGTCACACCCGGCGTCGGTCGAACCGGCCTGTTCGGATCGGTCAGGCGCGGACCTGCTCCCGCAGCTCACGCGCGGTCGCGCGGACCCCGGCGAGCTGCTCGGCGACACGCTCTCCGGCTGTGCCACCACGCGCGTTGCGGGACGCGATGGACCCTTCCACGGTGAGCACCTCCCGCACCTGCGGGGTGAGCGCGGGATCGACCGCGGCGAGTTCCTCGTCGGTAAGGTCCTCGAGGCCAACGCCCCGGCCTTCGGCGACCTTGACGCATGCGCCGGCCGCTTCGTGCGCGACCCGGAACGGCACGCCCTGACGCACCATCCACTCGGCGATGTCCGTCGCGAGGGTGAACCCGGCGGGGGCGAGCTCGGCCATCCGGTCCGTGTGGAACGTCAGCGTCTCGACCAGGCCGGTGATCGCCGGGAGCAGCAGCTCGAGCTGCGCCACCGAATCGAACACCGGTTCCTTGTCCTCCTGCAGGTCGCGGTTGTACGCGAGCGGCTGCGCCTTCAGGGTCGCGAGCAGGCCGGTGAGGTTGCCGATGAGACGGCCCGCCTTGCCGCGGGTGAGCTCGGAGACGTCCGGGTTCTTCTTCTGCGGCATGATCGACGATCCGGTGGACCACTCGTCGGCGAGGGTGATGTACCCGAACTCGGGGGTGCTCCACAGGATCACCTCCTCCGCCATGCGCGACAGGTCGACGGCGATCATCGCGAACACGAACGCGGCTTCGGCCGCGAAGTCGCGTGAGCTGGTCGCGTCGATCGAGTTGTCGGCGGCCGAGTCGAACTCGAGCTCGGCAGCGATCGCATCGGGGTCGAGTCCGAGCGACGACCCGGCGAGCGCACCGGATCCGTACGGGGACACGGCGGCACGCTTGTCGAAGTCACGCAGCCGCCGCACGTCGCGCAGCAGCGGGTGCGCGTGCGCGAGCAGGTGGTGCGCGAGCAGCACCGGTTGCGCGGCCTGCAGGTGCGTCTTGCCCGGCATGACCGCCTGCGGGTGCGCGGCAGCCTGGTTCGCGATGGCCTCGACGACGTTGAGCACCCCGTCGGAGATGCGCCGCGCAGCGTCGCGCAGCCACATCCGGAACAGCGTGGCCACCTGGTCGTTGCGGGAGCGGCCCGCGCGCAGGCGTCCGCCGACCTCCGGTCCGACCCGGTCGATGAGGCCGCGTTCGAGGGCGCCGTGGACGTCCTCGTCGGACTCGGCGGGAACGAACGCCCCGGACGCGACGTCGGCGGCGAGCCGGTCGAGGCCGTCGAGCATGGTGGCGAGATCGTCGTCGCTGAGCAGCCCGGCCCGGTGCAGGACCTTCGCGTGCGCTTGGGAGGCGCGCACGTCGTACGGGGCGAGCGCCCAGTCGAAGTGCGTGGACTTGCTCAGTGCCGCCATGGCGGCGGCCGGTCCGGATGCGAACCGGCCGCCCCACAGGGCGCCTTCGTTGGTGCCGTGAGCGTCCTGGCTGGTCATGATCTACAGGCCCAGATCGCGCTTCGCGGCGACCTTCGACGACAGGCCGTGGATCTGCACGAAGCCCTTGGCGTTGGACTGGTCGAAGCTGTCGCCCTCGTCGTAGGTGGCGAGGTTGAAGTCGTACAGCGACTCGGGGCTGCGGCGGCCGTTGACGGTGATGTGTCCGCCGTGCATCACCATGCGGATGTCGCCGGTGACGCGTTCCTGCGTGTGCCTGATGAAGGCGTCGAGAGCGGTCTTGAGCGGCGAGTACCACAGGCCGTCGTACACCAGCTCGCTCCAGCGCTCCTCGACGCGCCGCTTGTAGCGGCCGAGTTCACGCTCGAGGGTGACGTGCTCGAGTTCCTGGTGCGCGGTGATCAGGGCGATGGCGCCGGGCGCCTCGTAGATCTCGCGGCTCTTGATGCCGACGAGGCGGTCCTCGACCATGTCGAGGCGGCCCACGCCCTGCGCGCCGGCGCGCTTGTTGAGCTGCTGGATGGCCTCGAGGACGGTGGCGTGCTTGCCGTCGATCGCGACGGGGCGGCCGGCCTCGAAGGTGACGATCAGCTCGTCGGGGGCCTGCCAGTTGAGGGTGGGATCCTCGGTGTAGTCGTAGACGTCCTTGGTGGGGGCGTTCCACAGGTCCTCGAGGAAGCCGGTCTCGACGGCGCGGCCCCACACGTTCTGGTCGATGGAGAACGGCGACTTCTTGGTCACGTTGATCGGCAGGTTGTGCTCGCCGGCGAACGCGATGGCCTTCTCGCGGGTCCACGCGTAGTCGCGGACGGGTGCGATGACCTGCAGGTCGGGGGCGAGGGCGCCGAAGCCGACCTCGAAGCGCACCTGGTCGTTGCCCTTGCCGGTGCAGCCGTGCGAGACGATGGTGCCGCCGTGCTCGCGCGCGGCCTGCACGATGTGCTTGACGATCAGCGGGCGGCTGATCGCGGACACCAGCGGGTAGCGGTCCATGTAGAGCGCGTTGGCCTGGATGGTGGGCAGGCAGTACTCGTTGGCGAATTCGTCCTTGGCGTCGACGACGATGGATTCGACGGCACCGCAGTCGAGGGCGCGCTGACGCACGACCTCCATGTCCTCGCCGCCCTGGCCGAGATCGATGGCGACGGCGACGACCTCCTTGCCGGTCTCCTTGCCGATCCAGCTGATGGCAACGGAGGTGTCCAGCCCGCCCGAGTAGGCGAGTACGACGCGATCGGCCATTGTTCTTGCGCTCCTTCTTGATTCGACTGACGTCTATGGGTGGTAGTTCACGCGAGTGATTCGATTTTGGCGGCCAGTTCGGCCCCCGTCATCGGCTCCCGGGCGATCACCGCGATGGTGTCGTCCCCGGCGATCGTGCCGACGACCTCAGGTAATGATGCCCGATCGAGTGCACTGGCCAGATAGTGCGCTGCCCCGGGTGGTGTGCGCAGCACCGCGATGTTGCCGCTGTGGTCGGTGGAGACGAGCAATTCGCCCAGGAGACGGGACAACCGGTCGGTGCCTCCGGACACCCCGCGGACGGGGCTGCCGTCCTCGGGCACGACGTACACCCCGGCTCCCCCGTCGGCGGCGCGGAGCTTGACCGCGCCGAGTTCCTCGAGGTCGCGTGACAGGGTCGCGGTGGACACCTCGATGCCTTCGGCGGCGAGCAGCGCGGCCAGTTCGGTGTGGCTGCGCACCTCGCGGGTCGAGACGAGCGCGGTGATCCGCGCCTGCCGCGCCGCGCGCGTCGGCGCCGAGGATGCGGCGGGGCGGTCCGTCGTTCCCTCGGGTCGGCTCGCGGCGGTGCTCACGGTCAGTTCTCCCGCTGCTCGAGCAACCACACGAGCAGCGCCTTCTGGGCGTGCAGCCGGTTCTCGGCTTCGTCCCACACGACCGCGCGGGGTCCGTCGAGGACGTCGGCGGTGATCTCGCGCCCGCGGTAGGCGGGCAGGCAGTGCAGCACGATGGAGTCGGGCTTCGACAGGCCCAGCAGTTCGGCGTCGACCTGGAACGGCCGGAACACCGAGTCGCGGTCGAGGCCGTCGTCCTCCTGTCCCATCGACACCCACGTGTCGGTGACGAGCACGTCGGCGTCGGTTGCGGCGGCCTGCGGGTCGTCGGTGAGGGTGACGCTGCCGCCGGTCTCCTCGGCGCGGGCACGGCTGGCGGCCACGATGTCCGGGTCGGGGACGAACCCGGCCGGGGACGCGATCGTGACGTGCAAGCCGGCGGTGACGCCGCCGAGCATCAGCGAGTGCGCCATGTTGTTGGCGCCGTCGCCGAAGTAGGCCAGGGACAGGCCCGCGGTGCTGCCCTTGTGTTCGCGGATCGTCTGCAGGTCGGCGAGCACCTGGCACGGATGGAACGTGTCGGTGAGCGCGTTGACCACCGGGACGCTGGAGTGTGCGGCGAGGGCCTCGATGCGGTCCTGGCCGTAGGTGCGCCACACGACGGCCTCGGTGTACCGGGAGAAGACACGCGCGGTGTCCTCGAGGGTTTCGCCCTTGCCCAGCTGGGTCGTGCCGGCGTCGACGACGATCGCGTGGCCGCCGAGCTGGGCGATGCCGGCGTCGAACGAGAAGCGGGTGCGGGTGGACGTCTTGTCGAACAGCACCGCGACGCTGTACGGCCCCTCGAGGGGGCGGCGCGACAGGGGCGCCTTCTTGAGCTCGACGGCGAGGTCGAGGATCTGTGCCTGTTCGGCGGGGGTGACGTCGTCGTCGCGCAGGAAGTGCCTGACCATGGGTTAGCTCGCCCCTTCCTGCTGGGCCGTGTCGAGGATCGCGGGCAGTGCGGCGACGAATCCGTCGGCCTGGTCCTCGGTGAGGATCAGCGGCGGGGCGAGCCGGATGACGTCGGGCGCTGCGGCGTTGACGAGGTAGCCGGCCTCGCGCGCGGCCGCCTCGACCGCGGCCGACTTCGGGTCGGTGAGGACGACGCCGAGCAGCAGCCCGGAGCCGCGGACGTGGTTCACGAGCGGGTGTCCGAGTTCCTCGATGCCGGTGGCGAGGTGCTTGCCGACGGAGTTGACGTGGTCGAGGAGGTTCTGTTCGTCGATGGTGCGCAGCACGGCGAGCGCGGCGGCCGCGCACACCGGGTTGCCGCCGAATGTGGTGCCGTGCTTGCCGGGCTGGAACAGCTCGGCGGCCGGGCCGGTCGCGACGACGGCGCCGATGGGCAGGCCTCCGCCGAGGCCCTTGGCGAGGGTCATCACGTCCGGGACGATCCCGGCTGCCTGGTGCGCGAAGAACGTGCCGGTGCGGGCGATGCCGGTCTGTACCTCGTCGAGGACGAGCAGCGCGCCCTTCTCGGTGGTGATGCGCCGGGCCGCGGCGAGGTAGCCCTCGGGCGGGACCACGACGCCGGACTCGCCCATGATCGGTTCGAGGAACACGGCGGCGGTGTTCTCGTCGACGGCGGCTTCGAGGGCGGCGATGTCGCCGTAGGGGACGAATTCGACGCCGGGGGGCATGGGTTCGAAGGGTGCGCGCTTGTCGGGCTGGCCGGTGAGGGCGAGCGCGCCCATGGTGCGGCCGTGGAAGGCCTTCTCGGCGGC
Source organism: Rhodococcus sp. O3 (assembly GCF_048897285.1). NCBI lineage: Bacteria > Bacillati > Actinomycetota > Actinomycetes > Mycobacteriales > Nocardiaceae > Rhodococcus > Rhodococcus sp. O3. The sequence goes on along the minus strand of NZ_JBMBTE010000113.1, from coordinate 4,955 downwards.
GATGATCTTGGGACGGCCGGTGAGCCGGGCGATCTTGAAGGCCGCCTCGTTGGCTTCGGTGCCGGAGTTGCAGAAGAACGCCCGGCCCTCGTGCCCGAAGTGCGCGAGCAGCCGTTCGGCGAGCTCGAGCACGGGCGGCGAGGCGTACAGGTTGGACACATGCCCGAGCTGGTTCAGCTGCGCGGTGACGGCCTCGATGATCGCCGGGTGGCGGTGGCCGAGGCTGTTGACGGCGATGCCGCCGAGCAGGTCGAGGTACTGCTTGCCGTCGGCGTCGGTGACGATCGCGCCGTCACCGGCGACGAGCGCGACCTTCGGCACGCCGTAGTTGTGCATGAGCGAATGCGCCCAGCGTTCCTGCAGATCGGACGTGCCGGTCATGCTGTGCCTTCCTGGGTGGGGGTGACCGTCGGGGGGTGGGTGGGCGTTACCACCGGGGGGTGGGTGGGCGTCACCATCGTGCCGATGCCCTCTTCGGTGAACAGTTCGAGCAGAACGGAGTGCGGCTGGCGGCCGTCGATGACGTGTGCGGTGGGGACGCCGCCCTGCACGGCGCGCAGGCAGGCCTCCATCTTGGGGACCATGCCCGCGTCGAGGGACGGCAGCAGGTCGGTGAGCGCAGCGGCGTCGATCTGCGACGCCAGCGAGCTGCGGTCGGGCCAGTTGGTGTAGAGCCCTTCGACGTCGGTGAGGACGACCAGTTTCTCGGCGCCGAGCGCCTCGGCGAGGGCGGCCGCGGCGGTGTCGGCGTTGATGTTGTGCACGACCCCGTCGGCGTCCGGCGCGATCGTGGACACGACGGGGATGCGGCCGGCGGCGATGAGGTCGAGGACGGCGGTCGGGTCGACGGTGGTGACGTCGCCGACGAGCCCGATGTCGGTGTCCTCGCCGTCGACGACGACGGTGCGGCGGGTGGCGGTGAACAGCCGGGCGTCCTCGCCGGAGATGCCGACGGCGTACGGGCCGTGGCTGTTGATCAACCCGACCAGTTCGCGGCCGACCTGGCCGAAGAGCACCATCCGCACGACGTCCATGACTTCGGGTGTGGTGACCCGGAAGCCGCCGCGGAACTCCCCTTCCATGCCGAGGCGCTTCAGCATGGCGTTGATCTGGGGACCGCCGCCGTGCACGACCACGGGGTGGATGCCGACGGTGCGCAGGAACGCCATGTCGGCGGCGAACGCCGACTTGAGGTCGTCGTCGATCATGGCGTTGCCGCCGTACTTGACGACGACGATCTTGTCGCGGAACTTCTGCAGCCAGGGCAGTGCCTCGGCGAGCACGAATGCCTTCTGGTGCGAGGTGAGGCTCGCGATGAGGTCGTCGAGCATGTCGTCTCCCGTCACGTTCTGGGCCGTCACGACGAGTACGCCGAGTTCTCTTCGACGTACGCGTGCGAGAGGTCGGTGGTGCGGATGGACACTTCGGCGTCGCCGATGCCGAGGTCGATGTCGAGGGCGATGTCGATGCCGGACAGGTCGACCTCGCGGGCGCCGGGTGCCCCGACCCCGTCGATGCACACGGGGCTGCCGTTGAAGGTCACCGAGATCTTGTCCGGGTCGAGTTCGATGGGGGCGATGCCGATGGCGGCGAGGACGCGGCCCCAGTTGGGGTCGGAGCCGAACAGGGCGGTCTTGACCAGGCTGTCGCGGGCGACGGTGCGGGCGCCGATGAGGGCGTCGGATTCGCTGGCGGCGCCGCGGACGGTGACGGTGACCCGCTTGGTGACGCCCTCGGCGTCGGCCATCATCTGGTCGGCGAGGCTGTCGCACACGGCGAGGACCGCGGCGTCGAGGTCCTCCTGGGCGGGGGCGACGCCGCTGGCACCGGACGCGAGGAGCAGCACGGTGTCGTTGGTGGAGGTGGCGCCGTCGATGTCGAGCCGGTCGAAGGTCTGCCGGGTGGCGTTGCGCAGTGCCTTGTCGAGCTGGGCGGCGGTGGCGACCGCGTCGGTGGTGAGCACGACCAGCATGGTGGCGAGTGCGGGGGCGAGCATGCCGGCACCCTTACCCATGCCGCCGACGTTCCACTTGTCGGCGTGGTGCAGCGCGGCCTGCTTGGGGACGGTGTCGGTGGTCATGATCGCGTAGGCGGCGTCGGTGCCGCCGGAGATGCCGCCGGCGAGTTCGTGGACGATCTCCTGCACGCCGGCGAGGACCTTGTCCATGGGCAGCCGGTCGCCGATCAGGCCGGTGGAGCACACCGCGATCTCGCCGGCGCCGGTCTCGGTGCCCCAGTTGCTCAGCGCGTCGGCGAGGGCCTCGGCGGTGGCGTGGGTGTCCTGGAAGCCGCCGGGTCCGGTGCAGGCGTTGGCGCCGCCGGAGTTGAGGACGACCGCGCGCAGCGCGCCGGAGGTGAGGACCTGCTTGGACCACAGCACCGGGGCGGCCTTGACCTTGTTGGTGGTGAAGACGCCGGCGGCGGCGAGGTCGGGGCCCTCGTTGAAGACGAGAGCGAGGTCGGGGTTGCCGCTGGCCTTGATGCCGGCGCGGATCCCGGCGGCCCGGAAACCGGCGGGGCTGGTCACGCCCTGGGTACGGATGAGCCGCCCTCCGGCGATGTCGACCGCGTCGGCGTAGACGTGGTCCGCGTGCGTGTCGTCGGCGGGCGAGGTCCGGTCGGTCACGGGGCCACTCCTACGGTGGACAGGCCGGCGGTCTCGGGCAGGCCGAGCGCCAGGTTCATGGACTGCACCGCGGCTCCGGCGGTGCCCTTGGTCAGATTGTCGAGTGCAGCGACGACGATCAGCAGGCCGGCGTCGGCGTCGACGGTGACGGCGATCTGCACGGCATTGGAACCGACCACCGAGCCGGTGGCCGGCAGGACGCCCTCGGGCAGCAGCTGCACGAACGGCTCGTCGCCGTAGGCCTTCTCGTACACGGCGCGGGCCTCCGCGGCGGTCGCGGTGGTCGGTGCGGTGCAGGTGGCGAGGATGCCGCGCGGCATGGGCGCCAGGACGGGGGTGAAGGAGACGGAGACCTCGGTGCCGGCGAGGGCGGAGAGGTTCTGCTTGATCTCCGGGGTGTGCCGGTGGACGCCGCCGATGCCGTAGGCGCGGACCGAGCCCATCACCTCGGAGCCGAGCAGGTCGACCTTGGGGGACTTGCCGGCGCCGGAGGTCCCGGAGACCGCGACGATCTGCACCTTCGGTTCGACGATGCCGGCGGCGACCGCCGGGGCCAGAGCGAGCGAGGCGGACGTCGGGTAGCAGCCGGGCACCGCGATGCGGGTGGCGCCGACGAGCTGCTCGCGTTTGCCGGGGAGTTCGGGCATGCCGTAGGGCCAGGTGCCGGCGTGCTCGCCGCCGTACCAGCGTTCCCAGTCGTCGCTGGATTCGAGCCGGAAGTCGGCGCCGCAGTCGATGACGACGGTGGTGTCCGGGAGCTGTTCGGCGATGACCGCCGAGTGCCCGTGGGGCAGGCCCAGGAAGACGACGTCGTGACCGGTGAGGGTGTCGAGGTCGGTGGCTCCGAGCACGCGGTCGGCGAGGGGCAGCAGGTGCGGGTGGAACTCGCGGAGGGTCGCGCCGGCGTTGCCGCCGGCGGTCAGTGCGCCGATGACGAGGGAGCCGTCCTGGTAGGCGGGGTGCCCGAGAAGCAGGCGCAGGACTTCGCCGCCCGCGTAGCCGCTGGCGCCCGCCACCGCGACGCGAATCGGCGACTGCGGCGTCGCCGTGAATGCCGGTGAGTTACCCATACGATTCATTATGCACGGCGATGCAAATTAATTCACTCGCGGGTCGCCAGAACCGCCCACCCCCACCCGAGCGAATGTATCGCTCGTCTCCTTCAATCGAGTGAACGGTACATTCGCTCGGACACCAGGTGGGCGGAGGGCAGCCGGCGGTGGATCAGGAGCTCATCGAACGCCGGATCTCGGCGAGCTTGTCGGCGGCCGCCTTCTTCCTGTCCTCGAACTCCTCCTCGAGCGTGCGCGCGGGTTCGGTCTCCCGGGCCAGTTCCTCCGCACCCATCGCGGTGCCGAGACGCTTCTCGATCTTGTCGCGGACCGCCTCGAAGGTCGGCACCCCCGCCTCGGTGTAGCCGGTGATCTCCTCGACCGACGGTGCCCGCACCACACCTTCGGCAGGCGTCACGTCGGGCACCGACGGGGACGGTTCGACCTCCGGCTCGGGATCGGCGGGCGTCACGTCCGGGATGTCCGGGCCCGGCGGCACGTCGGGCACGGTCGGCGAATTCGGTTCGGCCGGAGTCACATCCGGAACCGGGTGGTCGGGCCGCTCGGGTTCGGGAGCACGGTCGGGGTCGCGCGGGTCCGTGGTCATGGTTCCAGGCTACGTCGCCTGCCGGGGCGCTGTCCCCCATCGCCGCCGACGCAGCAAACCCGCCGGAATCCCTGTCGATTCCCGGGATCGAGGTGGGCACGCACACCCCCGACGGCTACATACGTGCCCACCCGACCATCATCCGCGCAGTTGCGCTCCGACCGCAGCCGACGCGGAAGCCACCGCGGCGTCGCGGGCCGCGCTCGCCTCGTCCTCGGTGAGGGTGCGGTCCGGGGCGCGGAAGCGCAGCGCGAACGCCAGCGACTTGCGGTCCTCCCCGACCTGAGCGCCCTCGAACACGTCGAACAGGCGCACGTCCTCGAGCAGATCGCCGCCCCCGGCGCGCAGCGCCGCCTCGACGGATGCCGCGGGCACGGCCTTGTCGACGACGACCGCGACATCCTGCAGCACCGGCGGGAACGGCGACACGACGGGAGCCGGCAGCGACTCGACGATCGGCAGTGCGTCGAGATTGAGCTCGAACGCGCAGGTGCGGGCCGGCAGACCGGCACGCTCGATCACCGCGGGATGCAACTCACCGGCGTGTCCGACGACCTCACCGTCGACGACCAGTTCGGCGCAGCGGCCCGGATGCCACGGCAGGTAGCGGGCGACGCGACGCTCGATCCGCACCCCGGCCGCCGCCGCGATCGTTTCGGCCGCCGCGAAG
>NZ_JBMBTE010000112.1:0-15535 GCF_048897285.1 Rhodococcus sp. O3 | reverse complement strand
CGGTGACGAGCTCGAGGTACGCGGCGACCGCGTCGTCGAGCGCCGCCGGATACGGATTCTCCGGGGCGAGACGGTAGTCCAGGACGTACACGGCCGACGCGGTCGCGGCGGCGAGGTGCGCGGCCAGGGACCGGTGCGTGGCCGGGGATCCGGCGGTGTACGCGCCGCCGTGCAGGTACAGCACCGCGGAGCGCCGCTCGGTCGCGCCGACGGTGATCCGTTCCGCGGGGCGGCCGGCGAGGGTGGTCCGCCGGACCACCGTGCCGGTCGGCAACGTCTGGATCGGCGCCGCCAGCGCGAGCAGCCGTCGCTGCATCGGATACGACAACCGCGGGTTGAGCACGAGCCGGTACATCGGACGCAGGGCCGCGCGCACGAGCGGCAGCGGGAGCTGGGGCATGTCGGTATCTCTATCCCTTCGGCAGCACGCGGCCGGCGATGTTCGCGACCACTCGTTGGTAGGACGGTCCGAGCAGCCGCACCCACGCGTCGAGCAGTTTCGCATCGCCGCCGATGAGCACCCGGGCGCGGTTCTTCCGTACGCCGTCGACGATGGTCTTCGCGGCGTCCTCCGGGGAGGTGCGGGCGAGCTTGCTGTCGAAGAACTGGGCGAAGCTCGCCTGGTCGACACCGTCGGGCACGGTCGCGTTGCGGGCGATCGCGGTCTTGATGCCGCCCGGGTGCACACACGTGACCCGGACCGGGTGGCCGGCGATCAGCATCTCCTGCCGCAGCGACTCGGTGAATCCGCGAACCGCGAATTTCGCTGCGTTGTAAGCGCTTTGACCGGGGATCGAGAGCAGGCCGAACAGCGACGAGACGTTGATCAGATGACCGTCGCCGGACGCGATCAGGTGCGGCAGGAACGCCTTGCTGACGTTGACGACGCCCCAGAAGTCGACGTCCATGACGCGTTCGATGTCCTTGAACTCGGTGCGTTCGAACTCGCCGTGGTACGCGATGCCCGCGTTGTTGTAGACCTGGTTCACCGTGCCGAACCGCTCGAGCACCGCGTCGGCGTACGCGAAGACCGCCTCGCGCTGGGTGACGTCGAGGTGGGTGGAGTGGACCTCGGCGCCGAGTTCCTCTGCCCGCCGGACGGTTTCGGCCAGACCCACGGTGTCCACGTCGGACAGGGCGAGCCGCGCGCCCTTCGCGGCGAGCGCCACGGCCAGTGCTCGGCCGATACCCGAGCCGGCGCCGGTGACGACGGCGACCCTGCCTGCGAATTCGCTCATCGGACTGCCGCCTTCCCGGTGCTGTGCTCGGTCTGCTCGGTGGTGGTCACCGTGGGGTCGATCGCTGCGGCCGGCGGGACGAGGTCCGCGGCCGCGACGCCACGATACGCCTCGAGGTCGAATTTCTTGGTCAGGCGCCGGAATTCGAACGTGAAGCCGGGCCACAGGGTGGTGTTGTTGCCGTGCTTGTCGAGGTACCAGCTCGCGCAGCCGCCGTTGTTCCACACGCTGTTCTTCAGCGCGGCCTGCAACTTGCGGTTGTACTCGTCCTGGGCTTCCTGCCGGACCTCGATCGTCCCGATGCGGTGCCGGTCGAGGGTTTCGATCGCGTCGACGACGTAGTTGAGCTGCGATTCGATCATGTACACCATCGAGGTGTGGCCCAGGCCGGTGTTCGGGCCGACGAGGAAGAACAGGTTGGGGAAGCCGGCGACCGCGCTGCCCTTGTAACCCTGCATGCCGGTCTCGTCGAACACCTCCGCCAGCGAGCGGCCGTCCTTGCCGACGATGCCTGCGAAGGTGGGGGAGTCGGTGACGTGGAAGCCGGTCGCGACGACGATCGCGTCGACCTTCCGGACCGTGCCGTCGCGGGTGACGACGGCGTCGGGGCGCACCTCGGCGATGCCGTCGGTGACGAGGTCCACGTTCGGGCGGGTCAGCGCGGGGTAGTAGTTGTTGGAGATCAGCATGCGCTTGCAGCCGATCCGGAAGTTCGGGGTGACCTTGCGGCGCAGTTCCGGATCGGGGATCTGCCGGCGCAGGTGCCGGCGGGCCGCGAACTCGAGCGGTTTCATGAAGATCGGGGCCTTGGCCAGGCCCACCACCTGCGTCTCGCGGGTGAGGTACTGCAGGGCGCGCGACAGCCGCTGGGCGCCCGGCACGTACTTGAACGCGAGGTGTTCGGCGGTCGTGTACTCGCGATCCGCGCGGGGCAGGATCCACGGCGCGGTGCGCTGGTACACGTCCAGGTGTTCGACGCGGCCGGCGATCGCGGGCACGATCTGGATCGCGGAGGCACCGGTGCCGATCACCGCGACCCGTTTGCCGGTCAGGTCGGCGTCGTGGTTCCAGCGTGCCGAATGGAAGATCTCGCCGTCGAAGCTGCCGATGCCGGGGATGTCCGGCAGCGACGGCTCGCACAGCGCACCCACGGCGGAGACCAGCACCTTCGCGCTGTAGTCACCGGTGGTGGTGTGCACGTCCCAGCGGAAGGTCGCGGGGTTCCAGCGGGCGCCGAGCACGTCGCACCCGAACACCGTGCGGCGCCGCACGTCGTACTTGTCGGCGACCCCGGTGATGTAGCGCTGGATCTCCGACTGCGGCGAGAACGAGCGGGTCCAGTCCGGGTTGAGGGCGAAGGAGTACGAGTAGAGATTCGACGGCACGTCGCACGCGGCACCCGGATAGGTGTTGTCGCGCCACGTGCCGCCGACCTCGGTGCCGCGTTCGAGGACGAGGAAGTCCTTGCCGGCGCGGGTGAGCCGGATGGCGGCCCCGAGTCCGGCGAACCCGCTGCCGATGATCAAGGTCTCGACCTGCCGCACGGCGGTGCCGGCAGCGGAGATATCTGTAACCGGAAGACTCATGTATCCGAGCGTAGGTCCCTATTGAGGGATGGTCAATAGCATTGTTGACTCTAATTCAACAGAGGTGCTTGCATGGCACTTGTGAAGAACTCCGGCCCCAAACGCACCCGGCTCAGCCCGGAGCAGCGCCGCGCGCAGTTGATCGACCTGGGCGTGCAGATGCTGTCGGAGCGGCCGCTCGAACAGATCTCCGTCGACGACATCGCCGATCAGGCCGGGGTGTCCCGGGGCCTGCTGTTCCACTACTTCTCGAGCAAACACGAGTTCCACGTCGAGATCGTCCGGCACATCAGCCGCGACATGCTCGAACGCACCGCGCCGGACGAGAGTCTCGATCCGATCGCGATGCTGCGCGGCACCCTGGTCGCCTACGTCGACTACGTCACCGAACGCCGCGACACCTACGTGTCCATGCTGCGCGGGGCCGCCAGCAGCGACCCCGACATGACCGAGCTCTTCGAACGGACCCGGACCGCGATGGTCGAGCGCACCGCCGCGCACCTGCCGATGCTCGGGATCGAGGTGACCCCCGCCGTCCATCTCGCGGTACGCGGATGGATCGCGTTCGTCGAGGACACCACCATCGAATGGCTGCGCAATCCGCAGATCACCCGCGAGGAGTTCATCGACCTCGCGGTCGGCGCCCTGCCCGCGGTGGTCGTGGTCGCGGGGGCGCCGGCGGAAGCCGTGCCGGAGGTGCACTCACCCGTCCCGAAATAGCGCGAACCGGGCCGGCCCGCCCCGAAGGGCAGGCACGACCCGGTTCGCATGAGAACCGTCTTTCGAAGAAAGGCGGGGTGTGCGGAGAAGGTGCGGGCTACCGCGCGAACGCCTTCTCGATGATTTCCTGCTGCTCGACCGCGTGGACCTTGCTCGAGCCCGACGACGGCGCGGACATCGAACGACGCGACACCCGCTTGATGCCGGTGAGCTTCTCCGGCAGCAGTTCCGGCAGCGCCAGGCCCAGGAACGGCCACGCACCCTGGTTCGCCGGCTCTTCCTGAACCCAGAAGAACTCGGTCGCGTTCGGGTACTGGTCGAGGGTCTCGGCGATGCGACGACGCGGCACCGGGTACAGCTGCTCGATGCGGACGATCGCGATGTCCTCGCGGTTCTCCTTCTGCTTCTTCGCGAGCAGCTCCCAGTAGAGCTTGCCGGAGGTCAGCAGGATGCGGGTCGCCTTGGTGCGGTCGGCGATGCCGTTCTCGTAGGGAACCTCTTCCAGCAGCGAGCGGAACTTGCCCTGGGTGAAGTCCTCGACATTGCTGACCGCGGCCTTGTTGCGGAGCATCGACTTCGGCGTGAACACCACGAGCGGGCGGCGGATGCCGTCGAGGTGGTGACGACGCAGCAGGTGGAAGTAGCTGGCCGGAGTCGACGGAACCGCCACGGTCATCGAACCCTCGGCGCACAGCTGCAGCCAGCGCTCGATACGGCCGGACGTGTGGTCCGGGCCCTGACCCTCGTGGCCGTGCGGCAGCAGCATCACGACGTCGGAGAGCTGGCCCCACTTGGCCTCACCGGACGAGATGAACTCGTCGATGATCGACTGCGCGCCGTTGACGAAGTCACCGAACTGGGCCTCCCACAGCACCAGCGCGTCGGGGTTGCCCACCGAGTAGCCGTACTCGAAGCCCAGGCCCGCGAACTCGGTCAGCGCCGAGTCGTACACCATGAAGCGGCCGCCGTTGCCGGACTGCGCGGCCAAAGTGGCGAGCGGGTTGTACTCGTCGCCCGTCTTGCGGTCGATGAGCACCGAGTGACGCTGCGTGAACGTGCCGCGGCGCGAGTCCTGGCCGGCCAGGCGCACCAGCGCGCCCTGCTCGGCGAGCGAACCGAACGCGAGCAGTTCCGCGAAGGCCCAGTCGATGTTGCCCTCGCGCGCCATCTCGCGGCGCTTCTCGATGACCGGCTTGACGCGCGGGTGCACGTTGAAGCCCTCGGGAACGTTCGCGAACTGGTCGCCGATGCGCTCGAGCACCGACTTGTCCACGGCGGTGGTCAGGCGCGGCGCCGGCGTCTGGTCCAGCTCGACCGACTCCGACGGTTCCGGCTTGTACTTCTCGAGCTCGCGGACCTCGTTGAACACGCGTTCCAGCTGGCCCTGGTAGTCCCGCAGCGCGTCTTCCGCTTCCTTGAGCGAGATGTCGCCGCGGCCGATGAGGGCCTCGGTGTAGCTCTTGCGGACGCTGCGCTTGGTGTCGATCACGTCGTACATGGCCGGCTGCGTCATCGACGGGTCGTCGCCCTCGTTGTGGCCGCGGCGGCGGTAGCAGATCATGTCGATCACGACGTCCTTGTGGAACTTCTCGCGGAAGTCCACGGCGAGCTGCGCAACCCAGACGCACGCCTCCGGATCGTCGCCGTTGACGTGGAAGATCGGCGCGCCGATCATCTTCGCGACGTCGGTGCAGTACTCCGACGAGCGCGAGTGCTCCGGCGCGGTCGTGAAGCCGACCTGGTTGTTGACGACGATGTGCACGGTGCCGCCGGTGCGGTACCCGCGCAGCAGCGCCAGGTTCAGCGTCTCGGCGACGACACCCTGCCCGGCGAACGCGGCGTCGCCGTGCAGCAGCAGCGGCAGGACGGTGAAGCCGCCCTCACCCTTGTCGAGGATGTCCTGCTTGGCGCGGACCAGGCCCTCGAGGACCGGGTTGACGGCCTCGAGGTGCGACGGGTTCGCGGTCAGCGACACCTTGATGTCGTTCTCGCCGAACATCTGGATGTAGGTGCCCTCGGCGCCGAGGTGGTACTTCACGTCGCCGGAGCCGTGCGCGGCGGCCGGGTTCAGGTTGCCCTCGAACTCGGTGAAGATCTTCGAGTACGGCTTGCCGACGATGTTGGCGAGCACGTTGAGGCGACCGCGGTGCGGCATCGCGATGGCGACCTCGTCGAGCTGGTGCTCGGCGGCCTGGTCGATGATCGAGTCCATCATCGGGATGACCGACTCGGCGCCCTCGAGCGAGAACCGCTTCTGGCCGACGTACTTGGTCTGGAGGAACGTCTCGAACGCCTCGGCGGCGTTGAGGCGGCTCAGGATGTACTTCTGCTGCGCGACCGTCGGCTTGACGTGATGCGCCTCGACCCGCTCCTGCAGCCACTGCTGCTGCTCCGGCTCGAGGATGTGCGTGTACTCGATGCCGACGTGGCGGCAGTACGCGTCACGCAGCACCGACAGCACGTCGCGCAGCTTCATGCGCTGCTGGCCGTGGAAGCCGCCGACGTTGAACTCGCGGTCGAGGTCCCACAGCGTCAGATCGTGCGTGGTGACGTCGAGATCCGGGTGCGAGCGGAACTTGTCCTTGACGAACTGCAGCGGGTCGGTGTCGGCCATGAGGTGGCCGCGGCTGCGGTACGCCGCGATCAGCTCGAGCACGCGGGTGCTCTTGTCGACCGCGCCCTCCGGCACGTCCTTGCGCCAGCGGACCGGCTCGTAAGGGATGTGGAGGGTGTGGAAGATCTCGTCGTAGAAATCGTCGGAGATCAGCAGCTCGTGAACGGTCTTGAGGAACTCGCCCGACTCGGCGCCCTGGATGACCCGGTGGTCGTAGGTCGAGGTGAGGGTCAGCAGCTTGCCGACGCCCAGTTCCGCGATGCGCTCGTCGGAAGCACCCTGGAACTCGGCCGGGTACTCCATCGCGCCTGCGCCGATGATGGCGCCCTGACCGGCCATCAGGCGCGGCACCGAGTGCACGGTGCCGATGCCGCCGGGGTTGGTCAGCGAGATCGTCACACCGGAGAAGTCGTCACCGGTGAGCTTGCCGTCGCGGGCGCGGCGGACGATGTCCTCGTACGCCGAGTAGAACTGCGCGAAGTTCATGGTTTCGCAGTTCTTGATCGCGGCGACCACGAGCGAACGTTGTCCGTTCTTGCCCGGCAGGTCGATCGCGAGACCGAGGTTGGTGTGCGCCGGCGTCACCAGGTTCGGCTTGCCGTCGATCTCGGCGTAGTGGTTGTTCATGTTCGGGAACGCCTTGACCGCCTGGACCAGGGCGTAACCGAGCAGATGCGTGAACGAGACCTTGCCGCCCCGGGTACGGGCGAGGTGGTTGTTGATGACGATCCGGTTGTCGAACATCAGCTTCGCAGGGATGGCGCGAACGCTGGTGGCGGTGGGGATCGAGAGCGAGGCGTTCATGTTCTTCGCGACAGCGGCGGCGGCACCGCGGAGAACCTTCTTCTCCTCGGCGGCGGGCTTGTCGGAAGAGGGGGCAGCCGGCTTCGGAGCAGCAGCTGCGGGCTTCGCGGGCGCGGCGGCGGGAGCCGCGGCCTTCGGAGCGGGTGCTGCCTTCGGTGCGGGCGTCGGGGCGGGAGCCGTCGCAGTGGCGGTCGGAGCGGTAGCGGTGGCGGTCTCGATGCCGTTTGCACCACCTGCGACCGCTGTTTCGGGGGAATAATCTGTCAGGAATTCGTGCCAACTCGCGTCCACGGACGAAGGATCGTCCTGAAAGCGCTGGTACATCTCGTCAACCAACCACTGGTTCTGACCGAACTGTGATGTAGAGCTGCTGCTCACGGCAGTTGTTCGCCTCGTTTCTTTCTTCGGTACCCGATCGGAGCGCCTGTATTCATGAGGCTATCCCGTGCGTGCGGCGATCGTAATTGATCGAACATGCGTCGAGATCTACCTCACAATTTGTGCTTCGACTTCGACGGGGTCTCCATCGATGACGGTTCTCGACGACCGATTATTCCCTGCGCGGGTTTCTGCCGCATCACAGAGGGTCTGGTATACGCCGCCCGCGTAACGGAGCGCCGCGTGCGGTCCGGTCTCGACGATCCGTCCGCCGTCGACCACCACCACGCGGTCGGCGCGGGCCGCGGTTCCCAGGCGATGCGCGACCACCACGGCGGTCCGGGAACGCGCGACCTTCTCGCCGGCCTCCAGAACGGCCCGTTCGGTGCCCGGATCGAGGGTCGCGGTCGCCTCGTCGAGAAGCAGCAGGTCGGGATCGACGAGCTCGGCGCGGGCCAGCGCGACCAGCTGCCGCTGGCCCGCGGACAGGCCCTGGCCGCGTTCGCCGACCGGATGATGCATTCCGCCGGACAGGGTCGCGATCATGCCCAGTGCACCGACCGCGCGGGCCGCGGCCTCGATGTCGGCGCGGTCCGCGTCGGGGCGGCCGTACGCGATGTTGCTCGCGACGGTGCCCGTGAACAGGTGAGCCTCCTGCGGCACGACACCGAGCCGGCTGCGGTAGTCGGCAAGCCGATAGTCCCGCAGGTCGACGCCGTCGACGCGCACCGAACCGGAGGTCGGATCGTAGAAGCGGGCGAGGAGCTTGACGACGGTGGACTTGCCGGCGCCGGTGCGGCCGACGAGCGCGACCGTCGAACCCGCCGGGATGTGCAGTTCGACGTCGGTGAGCGCGTCGGTTTCGGCGCCGGAATACCGGAAGCCGACGTCGGCGAGGTGCACGTCGCCGCGCAGGTGCCCGGTCACCGGCACCGAGCCGGGCGGACCGGCCTCCAGCGAACTCTCGGTGCGCAGCAGGTCGCCGATGCGGCGCAGCCCGACGCGGGCCTGCTGATACCCGTCGAACACCTGCGACAGTTGCTGGATCGGGCCGAACAGCAGGCTCAGGTACAGCACGAACGCCACCAGCACGCCGGGCGTCGCCTCACCCGCCGCGACCTCCCGGGCACCGACGTACACGACCGCCGCGAGCGCCAGGTCCGACAGCATGGTGATGAACGGGAAGTACAGGGAGATCGCCCGCTGCGAGCGCATGCGGCTGCGCCGGTAGGCGTCGGCGCGTTCGGCGAACCGCTGCGCGGCGAACGCCTCCCGCCGATAGGCCTGCGCGGCACGCAGACCGGTGACGTTCTCCTGGAAATCCGCATTGACGATCGAGATGCGCTCGCGCGAGATCGCGTACGCCGACGACGACACCTTCCGGAACCAGAAGGTCGCGATCAGCAGCGGCGGCACCACCGCCAGCGCCACCAGCCCCAGCGAGACGTCGGTGACCAGCAGCGCCACGGAGATGCCGGTGACGGTGAGCACGCTGACCACCGCGGTCGACAGACCGGTCTGGATGAACGACGACAGCGCATCGACGTCCGTCGTCATCCGGGTCATGATCCGCCCGGACAGTTCCCGCTCGTAGTAGTCGAGTCCGAGCCGCTGCAGATGGGAGTAGCTGCGCACCCGCAACCCGAACAGCACCCGTTCCCCGGCCCGGGCGGTGAGCACCGTCAGCACCGCGACCACCGCCCAGCCGAGCAGCGCGAGCAGCATCCCGGCGCCGACCGCGGCCCACAACCGGGCGGGATCGCCGGGCGTGACGCCCTGGTCCACGGCGTACTGCACGATCGAGGGGAACCCGATCGAGGTGAGCGATTCGACGATCAGGCACAGCACGACCGCGCCGAGCAGCAACCGGACGGGCCGCAGCGTCGTCCACAGCCGGAACCCCGGATCGGGGCGGCGCAGCGACCGGGACTGCAGGTCGCGATGCCGGCCCGGGGTTTCGGTGGCCGGGGGCAGCGCCGCCACCGCGGCCCGCAGTTCCGGGGTGGGTGCGACGGAGCCGAGCGCCCCGCTCATCGGGCCGCCGCCACCACCGCGTCCGCCACCGCCCGGACCACCGCCGGGACCTGTAGGGGCAGGGGAGGCGGGGGACCTTCCGGCCTCGTCCGGGTCGGCCGTCACTTCCGGCCACAGCTGCTCGGCCGACAGTTCGGGCCCGGGGGTGAGGGGAGCGGTGTCGGGGTCGTCGTCGCCGGTGCCGGTGAGCAGCGCCCGGAACAGTGCGTTGCGTTCCTCGAGTTCGTCGACGGTCCCGATGTCGACGATGCGGCCCTCGTCGAGGACCGCCACCCGATCCGCGAGCGACAGGGTCGAGCGGCGGTGCGCGAGCACGAGGGTGGTGCGCCGACGCTGTGCGCGCAGCGCCGCGAAGATCGCGGCCTCGGTCTCGGCGTCGACGGCGGAGGTCGCGTCGTCGAGGATCAGCACCCGCGGATCCAGGAGCAGCGCCCGGGCCAGCGCGACCCGCTGCCGCTGCCCGCCGGACAGGGTCAGACCGCGTTCCCCGACGACGGTGTCGTACCCGTCGGACAGGTTCTCGACGAACTCGTCCGCGCGGGCCGCGGCCGCGGCGGCCCGGATCTCGTCCGGGCTGGCGTCGGGCCGGCCCAGCGCGATGTTCGCGGCGATCGTGTCGGAGAACAGGAACGGTTCGTCGAACACGAGGCCGACGGCTTCGCGCAGCTCGTCGCTGCGCAGCGAGCGCACGTCCAGTTCGAAGCCGTCGCCGGTCAGGCTCACCGACCCGGCGTCGGGCGCGTAGAAGCGCGGTAGCAGCAGCGACAGTGCGGTCTTCCCGGACCCGGCCGGGCCGACCACGGCGACGGTCTCGCCGGGAGCCACCTCGAGATCCACGCCGCGCAGGACGTCGCGGCCGGTTTCGAACCCGAAGGTGACGTCGCGCAGCGCCAGCCCCAGCGGACCGGCGGGCAGCGGCACCGGGTGCGGCGGGTCCGCGACGTCGGGTTCGGCGTCGATCACCTCGTAGACGCGTTCGACGGCGGCGCGCGAGAGCTGCGCCATGATGATCACCGACGACAGGGTGCGGGTCGTCGCGCTCATCGTCGCCAGGTACGCGGTGAACGCGAGGAACGTGCCGACCGTCACGGTGCCGTGCAGCGCCAGCCACCCGCCGAGCGCGATGGTCGCGACCAGGCCGAGTTGCGGGATCGCGCCCATCGGTGCGGTGAACCGGGCATTGATGCGGGCCGCGCGCATCCGTTCGGCGTACAGCGCCAGGCCGTGCCGTTCGAGTTGGTCGACTGCGCGGTCCTCCTGGCCGAAGCCCTTGACGACGCGCACACCGGTGACTGTTTCCTCGACGTGCTGCGCCAGGTCGGCGGCGCGTTGCTGCGCGGACCAGGTCGCGGCGAACAGTTTCGGCCGCACGGTCCGGACGATCAGCGCGATGACCGGAACGGTCACGACGGCGATGAGGGTGAGCAGCGGCGACAGCACCGCCATGATGACCAGCGCCAATACGAACTGCAGCAGGGCGCCCGCCGACATCGGCACCATCGCGAGCAGTCCCTGGACGAGCTGCAGATCGGTGATCGAGCGGGACACGACCTGCCCGGTGCGGATCTGGTCCTGGCCGCGCCCGTCGAGCCGCTGCAGCGACCCGAGCAGCCGCAGCCGCAGGTCGTGCTGGACGTTCAGCGACAGTTGTCCGGCGAGCATCCGGCGCCCGTACTGGCAGCCGAACCGGACCAGCGCACCACCGGCGATTCCCGCGGCGGCGACCCCGATCAGGTGCAGGTCGGCGCCCTGCGGGTGGGTGGCGCTGTCGAGTGCGAGTTTCGTCAGGAGCGGGAAGCCGATGTCGATGAGCGCGGCGACGACCGTCGCCACCAGTGCGCCGATGGCGACGGCACGGTGACGGAAGGATTCGGTGCTCAGGCGTCGGATCCAGCCGGGGGACTGCGAGTCGTGGTGCATCGCTGCCGACATTAGCGCCAGGCGCCGACGGCGCCCGTGTTCCTTTGTGGCGGTGGGGACCGCCATTAGGGCACACGGGGGCGTCAGCCCACGTCGCGGCTGCGGACCCGCCACCAGCCGAGCGCGCCGACGAGCAGCGTCCAGCCGATCAGCGCGAGCGGAGCCCCGGGCCAGCGAACGGCCATGTCGCCGGTTTCGGGAATGTCGATGACCCCGACGATCGTGTACCAGGTGAGCTGGACGGGGAGCAGGTCCGCGATCGCGCCCAGCCCGAGGCCGTGCAGGATCAGCGACACGATCAGTTCACCGAACGGCACCCACGCGGAGATGGCGAGCACGCTGCCGACCGTCGAACCGGTGAGCAGACCGAGCCCGGACCCCATGAGGGCCCACAGCGCGGCGCAGAGCATGCCGGTGGTGAGGACCGCCGCGAGCTGACCGAAATCGGATCCGCTGGAGGGGCCGCTGTCGCCGCCGGCGAACATCAGGACGGTCAGAACGGCCGCGATCTCCACGACCACGCAGTACAGCAGCCCGAACGCCGCGGCGGTGACGTACTTGGCGGCGACCACCCCGTCGCGGCCGCGGGTGGTCAGGAACGTCGTCGCCATCGTCCGATGCTGGAATTCGGTGCCGCCGTTCACCGCGCCGAACACGGCCGCGAACAGGAACACCAGCGCCAACGCCAGCGCGATGCCGATCGCCGCCGACACGGTGGACGCGAAACCCTCACCGACGATGTCCTCGACCTGACGGGCGAGCGGCAGGGTCAGGGCACCGGTGAACAGACCCACCACGACCGGCGCGATCCCGAGGATCCACCAGTAGCGCAACCCGAGGACCTTGCGGACCTCGGCGTTCAGAAGCGCGGTCAACGTTGGAATCCTCCCGGTCCGAAGGGCGGTTGGTGAGGTGCGGGCACGCCCGGCGGGGACTGCTGGGCCGGAGGCTGCTGGTACTGCGGGGGCGCCAGGCCGGCCTGCTGGTACTGCTGCGGTGGGTACGGGTGCTGCGGGTGCTGATGATGCGGGGACTGGGGGACCGGCGGCGCGTACCCGGGCGGGACGGGGCCCGGCGCAGGCGGTCCCGGCTGGTGGTAGCCGTGCGACGCGGCGTAGCGACCGCTGGTCATGGACAGGAACACCTGCTCGAGGTCGACGTGTTCGACGTGCGTGCCGAAGATCGTGACCTTCTGCTCGGCCGCGAGCGCCGCGATCCGTTCGGGATCGGCCCCGACGACCGCGAGCCGCCCGTCGCCCTGGATCTGCGCGTCGGTGATTCCGGCGGCCGCCAGGGCCGCCGCGAGACGGGCCGGATCGGAGCAGGCCACCAGGACACGCGAGCGGTAGGCGTTGCGCAGGTCCGCGGTGCTGCTCTG
Organism: Rhodococcus sp. O3; assembly: GCF_048897285.1. NCBI lineage: Bacteria > Bacillati > Actinomycetota > Actinomycetes > Mycobacteriales > Nocardiaceae > Rhodococcus > Rhodococcus sp. O3. Next base: position 2,863 of record NZ_JBMBTE010000112.1, on the reverse strand, counting down.
GTGCACGAGGGTGCCGTTGGAGACGATCACCAGATGGTCGGCCATCTGCTCGACCTCCCGCAGGATGTGGCTCGACACCAGCACCGTGCCGCCGGATCGGGCATACGACTGCAGGAATTCGCGCAGCCAGGCCATGCCCTCCGGATCGAGGCCGTTCGCCGGTTCGTCGAGCACCAGGTAGCGGGGTTGTCCCAGCAGCGCGGTCGCCAGCGCCAGCCGCTGGCGCATCCCGAGGGAGAACTCGCCGGTGCGCCGGGTCGCGACCGAACCCAGACCGACCAGGTCGAGAGACGCCCGCGCCTGGGAGAGCGGCACCCGCATCGCCGTGCAGTACACCTCGAGATGGGTGAGTGCCGTGTGCTTCGGGTGCGCGCCCTGCGCGTCGAGAACGGCACCGACGACCCGCCCCGGCTGCGGCAGTGACGTGTACGGGACGCCGTCGATCAGCGCGATTCCCGCTGTCGGGCGCACCAGGCCCAGCAGCATCCGCAGCGTGGTCGTCTTCCCGGACCCGTTGGGCCCGAGGAAACCGGTGATCGATCCCGGCGGCACCGTGAACGACAGGTTGGAGACGGCCGGGATGTTCCTGTACATCTTGGTCAGTCCCTGCACGGCGATGCCCGGCGGCGGCCCGGAACCGGGGAACGCATCGGGTGCCTGCGCGAACGGTGCGGTCAAGAACTTCCCCCGTCTGTGCCGGTCCACGTGGTCGTCGCGAGCCTACGTGCCCGCCTCCCCGGCTGCGAGACGCCGGTGCTCGAGGAACGGCAGCACCGCGCGGAGGAACTCGGTGGGCGCCTCGAGCTGGGGGCAGTGCCCGGCGTCGGGGATGATCACCACCCGCCGGTCCGGCCCGCTGACGACGCGGCGAGCCGCCCGCGCCGGCGTGAGCCGGTCGTGCGCACCCCACAGCAGCAGCGTCGGCATCGTCAACGCGTGCACCATTTCCGGGATCGGGAGTCTCCCGAGTTCACGCACCGCGATCCGGCCGACCCGCAGCATCGTGTCCATCCGCCGCCGGTCGGCGAAGTTCGCGGTGAACGCGGACAGCGTGGCCGCATCCATCCGTTCCGGCCGGTGCAGCGCCGCCCGCGTGTAGAACTCGCCGATCACGCGCTGCATCACCGGCATCGGAACCGGCCGGGACATCATCCGGGACATCAGGTCCAGGGGAAGCCGCGCGCTCTCCGTCCAGACCCGCGGAATCCCGGCCAGGCCCGGCATGTCCGAGAGCACCACCCGGTCGGTTCGTTTCGGATGCACCGACGCGAACGCCAGCGCCGTGACCGCACCGAGCGAGTTGCCGATCAGCGCGACCGGTTCGGTGCGGTCCGCGACGAGATCCGCGACGGTGTCGACGTAGTGGTCGAACACCGGTGCCCGCCACTGCGCGTAGCTGCGACCGAACCCCGGTAGATCCACTGTGAGCACCCGGTACCGTTCGGCGAGTTCCGGTTCGACCTTGCACCATGTGCCGCCGTGATCGGAGTAGCCGTGCAACAGCACGACGGTCCGTGAGCCGGTACCCGACTCGCGGACGTACACCGACGGCGCGGACATGTCAGGGACTGGTCGACGCGGCGCTCGGCAGGGCACTCGCCGTGCCGGGTTCGAGCGCGGCGGGTGCATCCGGCCACTGCGCGGGTGCCGGACCGAACGCGGTACGGGCGTTGCTGATGGTGCGCTTGCCGAGCGCGCGGTTACCGGCGCCGCCGATGACCGCCCCGATCCCGGCGGGCACCAGCTTGCCGAGGATCAGCGCGCTGCGCTTGGCGAAGTATTTGCGGATGAACTTCTTGACCAACGAATTGTTGAGCAGCTTCAGCTGGGAGCCGGGGATCTTGCCGGTGATCGCCGACGTCCAGTTCTTCATCGTCGTGCCGGTCGCCTTGCTCACGACCTCCATGCCGGTCTCACCGAGCGCCACGGCCAGGACGAGTGCGCGGCGCTGCTCGTGATCCTGCGGGTGGACGCCGTGCACCGACGCGACGGCGAGCGTCAGCAGCGCCGACGCCTCGAGGAAGAACATGGTCTCGGCGCCGACCGCCCCGACCGCGGTGAGGGTTCCGACCCCGGGGAACGCGGCGGTCGCACCGACCGCGGATCCGCTGCCCGTGACGCCGGTCAGGAACATCTTCTCGAGACGTTCGATGATCTGCGCGGGCGACTCGTCGGGATGCGCCCGGCGGACCCGGTCGACGTACTTCGCCACCGCGGGGCCCTGCAGCCTGCTGCCGTTGTCGAGCAGCGTGACGAGGAACTTCTCGATCGGCCCGGATTTTTCGCTCATCGGTTCGCCTTTCGTGTCGCCGCCCTGTGTGTCGCCGTCTTCGTGTCGCGGAGGCACATCCGGGGGTGCACGGCCGACTATAGATATTTCCGGCGACAAGCCGGTGGGATTGCGACCGGACCGCGCCTACGCTGGCGATTGTGCCGGGGGTCTCCGAGGGAGCGCGACGGCGGCCGGCGCCGCCGTTGCGGCCGTACGTGCGCTGGTACGAGGGCTACCGCCTCACCGGATTCCCCGCAGGCAAGCATCTGGGACTGCCGTCGCAGGACCTGACGGTCGTGCTGACGATCGGCGAACCCCTCGACCTCGCCCGCGCCGCCGCGCCCGGACAGCAGCCGGGCAGGTTCCAGGCACTCGCCGGCGGACTCACGACGTCTCCGGTGACGATCGCGCACGACGGTAACCAGCACGGCATCCAGCTGGCGCTGACCCCGGCCGGTGCCCGCGCCCTGCTCGGCGTCCCGGCCGGGGCACTCGGTGCGTGGGTCGTGGACCTGGAGGACGTGCTCGGCGCCGACGCGCGCGAGTTGCAGGACCGCATCGCCGCGACCGACGAATGGGCGGAGCGGTTCG
>NZ_JBMBTE010000111.1:0-15572 GCF_048897285.1 Rhodococcus sp. O3 | reverse complement strand
TCGATCGCCCCCGCGACTGCAGGTGACGTGTTCGCGCTGGTGCGCGCCGGCACCGCGTCCACTCGCACCGAGATCGGGCAGCTCACCGGGCTCTCCCGCACCGCGGTGGCCTCCCGGGTCTCGGCCTTGCAGGCGCTCGGGCTGGTCGTCGAATGCGAGGAGGGTCCGTCCACGGGCGGCCGTCCTCCGGCGACCCTCACGTTCGGGGTCGACGCCGGCATCGTCCTCGTCGCCGCGATCGGTCGCAGCCGCACTCAGCTCGCCGTCTGCGACCTGGCCGGTCGTCTGTTGTGTACCGACGACGTGGAACAGGAAATCGGCAACGACCCCGACGAACTGATGCCGCTCGTCGCCGCGCGTCTCGGGGCGCTGCGCGACACCCTCGGCCCGGAACGCCCGAAGACCGTCGGCATCGGTGTCGCTCTGCCCGGCACCGTCGACGTCGACCGTGGCTGCAGCCGCAACTCGCCGACGATGGCCGGGTGGGACGGCGTGCCGCTGCAGCCCTATTTCGCCGCTCTCGGCGACGTGCCGATCTTCGTCGACAACGACGCCAACGCCATGGTGCTGGCCGAGCGTTTCGGTGAGCGGCGCAAGTTCCGCGACATGCTGCTCATCAAGGCATCCACCGGGCTTCGTGCGGGCATCGTCTCCGGTGGTGTGCTGCAACGCGGCGCGGTCGGCGCGGTGGGGGAGATCGGACATACGAAAATCGCTGCGGCGCAAGGCGTTGTGTGCCGTTGCGGCAACGTCGGGTGCGTCGAGGCCGTGGCCGGCGGCTGGGCGCTGGTTCGCGACCTGGAGGCGCTGGGCCGCAGCGTCACCCACATCCGCGATGTCGTCGAACTCGCCGGCAAGGGAGACTTCGAGGCGCGCAGGCTGATCCGCGACAGCGGAAGGCGCATCGGCGAAGTGGTCGCGGGCGCGGTCAACCTGCTCGATCCCGAGGTGCTCGTGGTCGGGGGCGACATGGCCGGGGCCTACGACGTCTTCGTCGCGGGCATGCGAGAAACCTTGTACGGCAACGCGATTTCCACGGCGACGCAGACGTTGCAGATACTGCCCTGGGCGTACGGCGACCGGTCCGGCATGATCGGGTGCGCCTCCATGACGCTGGATCAGGTGCTCAGCGTCGGGGCCGTCGACCGGATGGTCGCGGACCTCGTACGGCGGTGACCGGCCGGCGCGTTCAGCTCATCTCGGCACGCGCCCGTTCGCTCAGTTCGATCAACTGCACGTAGTTGCCGTCCGGGTCCACCACCGTGCCGAACCAGCTACCGTCGCGGTCCTCCAGCGGCGACAGCCAGGTCGCCCCGAGGTCGTCGAGCCGTGCCGCGATCGCCGGAGCGTCGGTGACCTCGATGTTGAGGATCATCCGCCCGGGCTCGGGGTTCTTGCCGCCGACGTCGTCGCGCCGGTCGAGCATGAGGTAGAAGCCGTCGAAGTCGAGCACGTCGTACGCGGGTTCGCCCGGTGTGCGTTCGACCTTCGGCGCCAGTGCCGCGACGTACCAGTCGCGTAGCCGTTCCGGGTTGCTGCTGGCCAGAAGGATGCTGCCGATCGTGGGTGCGCTCATGTCCGCTCCTCGTCGCTCGGGCACGGCCGGTGCCGTGCACCTCGTACCAGGAACAGACCGGCGACCGGAGCGGAACTCATCGCGTCGGACCGGTTCTCGATCGGACCCCGTCACCCCGAGGCGAAGAGCCGCCGCCACCAGGAGATGTGCACGGGAGGCGCCGGCACCGGATTCGCCGCGGGCCGCTCCACGCGCTGTGCGATCGCGGCACGCCGATCCGCGCGCCACTGCTGCACCGTGTCGTCGACGTCGACGAGGTGCAGCGGCACGGGCAGCCGGTCGGGTGCGCGCAGGCAGTCGACGATGCGCCGGTTCAGTTCCGCGACGACCTCGCGCACGCCGTCCTCGGTCGGGATGTCCCGCACGGTCTCCGGCAGCCGTTCGATCTCCTTGCGCAGTTGCAGCGGCGGCGGGAGCAGCGCCTCGGTGGACAGGCCTTCCCGGCGCAGGTAGTCCTTGACCCACCACAGCTCGTCGTCGCCGTAGTGTGGGATCGGCTTGCCCGCGCCGGGCAGGTTGTCGAAGTCGCCGCGTTCCTGGGCGACGCGAATCTGCCGCTCGACCCACGACTCGAAGGTGATGTCCGGACGCTTGCGCTCGGTCATGAGGCCATTGTCCGCAACACACGTCCTAGTCGGCGATGTCCTGGTACTCGGGGTGCTTCTCGATGTAGGAGTGCACGAAGGGGCAGATCGGGACGATCCGCTTGCCCTGTTCGCGTACATCGTCGAGGGCGAAGCGCACGAGTTTGCCGGACAGGCCCCGGCCCGAGTAGGCGCCGTCGACCTCGGTGTGGTCGAACACGAGCTGGACATCGCCGTCCGGGTGGTACTGGGTGTAGCCGATGACGGTGTCGCCGTCACGCAGTTCGTATCGCTGCAGGTCCGGGTTATGGACGGTGATCACGGACGAGTCGCTCATGAATTTTCCCCTAGCCGTTTCCGAGCAGGTGCTTGCGCATCGCGGTGAAGGAGTCGCCGAACCGCGTGACGTCCTCAGCGCTGAGCAGGTCGAACATACTCGAACGCACCGCTTCGACATGTCCGGGGCTGGCTGCGTCCAGCTTGGCGGCGCCCTCGTCGGTCAGTTCGGCCAGCGTGCCGCGTTTGTCCTCGGGGCATTCGACCCGGCGGACCAGTCCGGCCTCGACGAGGCGGGCGATCGCGCGGGTGGCCCCGCTGCGGGTCGTGACCACGGCGTCGGCCAGGGCGCTCATGCGCATGCGTCTACCCGGAGCCTCCGACAGGGCGACGAGCAGTTCGTAGTCCGTCAGCGAGAGGCCGGAGTCGCGGACGAGTTGCCGGTCGAGGGCCGCCATGAGCAGGCGCGTGGCGTCGAGATAGGCGCGCCAGGCGCGTTGCTCGTTGTCGTCGAGCCACCTCGGAGTGTCCATATCGTCAGGATACGCGATATGGTTGCGTGATCAACGACTATGGCGGCCCTCGGGGCTGTTACTCCGGCGGGGAGACGTGTACGGAGATGTACAGCGGCTCACCCAGCTGCTCGAGCAGAGCGAGCTGGGTTTCGAGGTAATCGATGTGTTCTTCCTCTTCGGCCAGGATGGACTCGAAGATGTTCGCCGACGTGATGTCGCTGACCGAGCGCATGTACTCGGAGCCCTTCCGCAGGCGGTCCCGGGCTTCGATCTCCACCTGTAAGTCGGCTTCGAACATCTCCTTCACGGTCTGTCCGATGCGGATCGACCCGAGGCGCTGGTAGTTCGGCAGGCCGTCGAGGAACAGAATCCGATCGGTGAGAGTCTCGGCGTGACGCATCTCCTCGAACGACTCGGCGCGCGTGTGTGACGCGAGTTTCGCCCAGCCGTTGTTGTCCTGCATCTTCGAGTGCAGGAAATACTGGTTGATCGCGGTGAGTTCGGCAGTCAGCTGCTCGTTGAGATACTCCAGGACTTTCTTGTCGCCCTTCATGGCACCTCCCGGGGTGGAACCATCGAGTTCACCGCCGGGCAGGGGCTGGCTACACGGCGGTCTCGAGTTCGATGTTCTCACTCTGGCGGGCAGCCCGCAGGATCGCCGAGATATTGCGTACGCAACCGCCGCAGTCGGTGCCCGCCCGGCATGCCGCGCTGATTTCCCGGGTACAGCGCGCGCCTGCAGCGATCTCAGCCTCGATGTGATTGTGGGTGAGAGCGTGGCAGCTGCAGACGTACATGCGGTCGACCAATCTGGAGCAGTGGTACTTAGGATGTCCAAACCTTACCGTACTAAGGCGTGGCTACCCTGTGATCGTAATCACATTGCGACTGATTCTGCGTCAGGAAAATGCCCAGCCTCCACCCAGGTCACTCAGAACTGTTGCTGCTGTTGCAGCTGCGACGACACCGCATGATTGATGCGTTGGAGTCCGCTGTTCGTCAGCCCTGGCAGCTGTCCCTCGATCATCCGGACCACGGAACTGTCGTCGATCACCTTCTCGCTGGACTGGATGAGCACCGTCCCCGCGCCGGTGAAATCGAACTGTCGCTCCTCACCGGACTGCACGCCGAACATGCGCGCACCCGCCGCGACGAAGCCGGTCACCCAGGACTCGTCGAAGTGGTGGCTGGGGGACGGGCAGTCCGCCCAGCCCACCAGTGCCTCCGGGTCCACCCGCAACGGCGGCTCCGCGAAGATCACCGGGCCGTTCGACGACGCCAGGAACTTGCCGGTTCCGATCAACGTGAGGAAACCGGGCACGATCGACTGGTTCAGCGACAACCCCGGCTCGAACGCCAGCAGGTTCGCTGCCCGGATGGTCAGGTTGCCGTCGTCGAGATCGTAGGAGTTGATGTCGTAGCCGCGGTCGCCGAGGATCAGCTTTCCGTAGCCCTCGGCGACCACGTAGTCACCCAGATACAACGGTGCCGAGAACTGGTGGGCCACCATCTGCAACAACTGCCCCTGCAGCCCGTGGGTGAGCGCGGTGAACTGGATCTGGCCGTAGTAGGCGATCATCGCGCCCTTCGACAGGAACCACGGGCTCTGCAGATCGATGCAGTACGCGTAGTTGTTGCCGGGCACGTTGTCGTTGCCGACGAGATGCGACGGATTCAGAACGACACTCAAAGCTTCTCCTCCGATGCCTGCACGTAGACAATGCCCTGCCCGGTGCACTCGAGTTGCAGACTCTCGCCTCCGGTCCGGCCGGCGTTGCGCCAGCTCATCGTCGACTTCAGATCGGTCCGCACCGGCCCGAGCGCCGCGACGAACGATTGTGGATCGACGAACACCGGTGCCGGTCCGCCGACCTGCAGCTCGATGATCCCGCCGTGCGCGAGCAGCACCGCCGCCCCGTAACCGGACAGCTGGGTCGTGAACATTCCCGTGCCCGTCACCATGCCGGTGGCAGCGCCGCGCAGCGCTCCGAGCAGACCGCCGCCACCGCCACCCGCGGCCGCCGGCGCGGCGGACGCCTGCACGACCGCGCTCTGCAGGCCCGAGGTGTGCGCGAGCAGGCGGGACGCCTCCACCCGCAGTTCCCCACCGGCGGACATGTCCACGATGTGGGTTTCGAGTCCGCGGAATCCGTAGTGCACCACGCCGTTGCCCTGCGCGACCATCATCGCCTCGTGCTCGCCCTGCATCATGCGTCCGGCCATCGACACGATCCCGCCCATACCGCCGGGCATGCCACCGGCCCCCGGAACCTGATGCGGGCTGAAATGCACTGTGCCCGTGTAGAACAGCATCGCTCCGCGGCGTGCGACGACGGGCCCCGACTGGTTCAGGTCGACGCGGACCACCTTGCTGTTGACCTTGGTGAAAGTCATCGTCTTCCTACCGTTCCGCCGGCTGGATGGACACGACACCCATCCCGTCCCACTTGAGCGAGAAGGCTTCGCCGCTGCCCTGACCGATCGCGGACCGCAACGACACGTCGGTGACGAACGACTGCGTCAACTGTCCCTTCGCGCAGACGAAGGCATCGGGGTCCACGACCAGTGGGTACTGGGGAGAGACCTCGAGGTGGATCAGCGGCCCGCCCGACGACAGCAGCGCGACCTGCCCGGTGCCCGTCACGGTCGTGGTGAACAGTCCCTGACCGCTCATGCCGCCCCGGACCCCGGCGAACGCGACATTGGTGGAGAGGTTCCCGTTCAGCGCCAGCAACTGCTCGGACTCGACCTGCAACGTCTCGTTGTTCAGGTCGAGCACGGTCACGTTCCGGCCCCGATGCGCGAGATAGACGATGCCGGTGCCGCTGGCCTCCATCAGCGACAGCCCCTCACCGGTCGCGCGCTGCCGCAGACCCGCGAGCACGCCCTCGCCGCCGCCGAACCCGGCCGACTTGAAGCTCACCTGGCCTTCGTAGGCCACCATCGAGCCCGACAGGGCACGGATGCTGGTGTTGCTCAGCTGGGCCTCGATGACCCGTTTCGATTTCTCGAGCAGTCGCATGGCGCGAAACGATAGCGGGTGCAGGTCGTGCGCGCCTAGCGGCATTGGACCGCCGAATGTGCTGCTTGCCCCGAATGGGATCCGGCCCGGTCCGCGTGTGGCGGACCGGGCCGGATGCAGGGCCTGTGGGGGTTCTACAGGCCGAGATCCTTGGCGATGATCGTCTTCATGACCTCGCTGGTGCCGCCGTAGATGCGGCTGACGCGCGTGTCCGCGTACAGGCGCGCGATCGGGTACTCGGTGATGTAGCCGTAGCCACCGTGCAGCTGCAGGCACTTGTCGATGATGCGTCCGGCCACCTCGGTGCCGAACAGCTTCGCGCGGGCGGCGTCGGGCACGGTGAGCTCACCGCGGTCGTGCAGTTCGAGCGCGTTGTCGACCATCAGCTGCAGGGCCTGCAGTTCCGTCGAGCATTCGGCGAGCACGAACTTCGTGTTCTGGAACGCGGCGACCGGCTTGCCGAACACCTTGCGGTCCTTGGTGTATGCGAGCGCGTGCTGCACCGCGGCCGCCGCGGTCGCCGACGCGCCGAACGCGATGGTGAGGCGCTCCTGCGCGAGGTTGTGGGTCAGGTACTGGAAGCCCTTGCCCTCCTCGCCCAGCAGGTCCTCGACCGGAACCTTGACGTCGGAGTACGACAGCTCTGCGGTGTCGGAGGTCTTCAGGCCGATCTTGTTGAGCTTGCGGCCGACCGCGAAACCTTCACTGGTGGTGTCGACGACGAGGATCGACAGGCCGGCCCGCCGGTTCTCGGGATCGAACGGCGAGGTGCGGCACACGGTGAGGATGCGGTCGGCGAGCGCGCCGCCCGTGATGAACGTCTTCGCGCCGTTGATCACGTAGTGGGTGCCGTCCTCGGACAGCTTGGCGGTGGTCGCGATGTTCGCGAGGTCCGAACCGGTGCCCGGCTCGGTCATGGCGATCGCGAACATCAGGTCGCCGGAACAGAATCCCGGGATCCAGCGCTGCTTCTGCTCCTCGGTTCCGTACTCCAACAGGTACGGCAGGATGAGATTCGAGTGCACCGAGTACGAGCCGAAGGTCACGCCGGCGGCCGAGCATTCCTCGGCGACAACCGCATTGAACTTGATCGAGCTCTCGCCACCGCCGCCGAACTCCTCCGGTGCCTGGATTCCGAGGATGCCCAGCTCGCCGAGACGGTTGTAGAACTTGCGCGGGGGATGCCCGTCGGCCTCCCACTCGTGGTACACCGGTGCGACTTCCTTCGCGATGAAGTCGCGCACCGTCTCGCGGAACGCCTCGTGATCCTCGTTGTACACCGTACGCTGCACGGTCGAACTCCCTCTGGTTGTCCGGTTGGTCGAATTACAATGCGTAACTACGCAGTACACCCTTGCTGATGATCGTCTTCTGGATCTCGCTGGTGCCTTCGCCGATGAGCAGGAACGGCGCTTCCCGCATGAGCCGCTCGATTTCGTATTCCTTGGAGTAGCCGTAGCCGCCGTGGATGCGGAAGCTGGCCTGGGTGACCTCCGAGCAGTACTCGCTGGTGAGGTACTTGGCCATACCGGCCGCGACGTCGTTGCGCTCGCCCGAATCCTTCAGGCGCGCAGCGTTGACCATCATCAGGTGGGCGGCCTCGACCTTGGTGGCCATCTCCGCGAGGGAGAACGAGATCGCCTGGTGCTGCGCGATGGGCTTGCCGAAGGTGGTGCGCTGCTGGGCGTACTGCGCGGCGAGCTCGAACGCGCGGATCGCGACACCGCACGCGCGGGCCGAGACATTGACGCGACCGACCTCGACGCCGTCCATCATCTGGAAGAAGCCCTTGCCGGGGGTGCCGCCGAGGATGTCGGTGGCCTTGGCCTGGTAGTTGTCGAAGATGAGCTCGGTGGTGTCGATGCCCTTGTAGCCCATCTTGTCGATCTTGCCGGGGATGGTGACACCCGGGACGACCTCGCCGAATCCGGCGGGCTTCTCGACCAGGAAGGTCGTCAGGTTCTGGTGCGGCTTGTCGGCGCCTTCCTCGGTCTTGACCAGCGCGGCGACCAGGGTCGAGCTGCCGCCGTTGGTCAGCCACATCTTCTGGCCGTTGATGACGTAGTCACCGCTGTCGTCGCGCTTGGCCTTGGTGCGGATAGCGGCGACGTCCGAGCCGAGTTCGGGCTCGGACATGGAGAACGCGCCGCGGGTCTCGCCGGTGGCCATCTTCGGCAGGTAGTAGTTCTTCTGCTCGTCGGTGCCGTGCTGGCGCAGCATGTACGCGACGATGAAGTGGGTGTTGATGACGCCGGAGACGCTCATCCAGCCGCGGGCGAGTTCCTCGACGCACAGCGCGTAGGTGAGCAGCGACTCGCCGAGGCCGCCGTACTCCTCGGGGATCATCAGGCCGAACAGGCCCATCTCCCGCATCTGGTCGACGATCGCCTGCGGGTAGGTGTCCGAATGCTCGAGTTCCTGCGCGTTCGGGATGATCTCGCGGTCGACGAATGTGCGGACGGTGTCCAGGATTTCGGTCTGGAACTCGGTCAGGCCGATCGTCTGGGCGAGGCGGGTCATGCGTGATCCTTTGCGTTGATGCGGACGGTGCCGGCTGCGGCGAGGGCGTCGACCTCGTCGCCGGTGAGGCCGAGGTGCTCGGCGAGCACGTCGGCGGTGTCGTCACCGTTGGCGGGAGCGGGGCGGACTGCTGGGTACCCGCCGTCGAACGACATGGGGACCGCAGCCGCGGAGTAGGTGCCGATGCGCGGCTGCTCGAGCCGCTGGAACATCGGATTGTCCGTGACCCGGGGGTCGGCGGCGAGCTCGGCGAACGTGCGGTAGCGCTCGTGCAGGATGGAGGTGCCGTCGAGCGCGGCCTCGACCTCGGCGGCGGTGTGGGCACCGAACCACCCGGCGAACAGGCCGTTCAGCACGGCGCGGTGCTTGTAGCGTTCGCCCTCGACGCGGAAGTCGGCGCCGAGCGCGGCTTCGACGGCGGCGACGGCCGCGCTCGTGCCGGTCAGCTCCGTCAGGTCGCGGAAGTGCCGCGGGGTCAGCGCGACGATCATGAAGCGGGCACCGTCCGACGTGGCGAAGTCGCAGCCGTAGGTGCCGTAGACGGCGTTGCCGACGCGCCCGCGCCCGGTCAGGCCGAGCTGCGCCTCGGCGATGTAGCCGAGGTTGCCGACGGTCGCGAACGCGACATCCTCCAGGGGGAGAACGATCTTGGTGCCGGCGCCGGTGACCTCGCGGCGGTACACCGCGGACGCCACCGACAGCGCCGCGTACAGACCGCACGAGACGTCCCACGCGGGCAGCACGTGGTTGACCGGGCCGTCGAGATTCTCCGGACCGGTGACCTGCGGGAAGCCGGCGGCGGCGTTGACGGTGTAGTCGACGGCGCCGGTGCCGTCCGCCCGCCCGAGCACCTGCACGTGGATCAGGTCGGGACGGATCGCGGCCAGCGCGTCGTAGTCGAGCCAGTCGCGGCCGGCGGCGTTGGTGACGACGATCCCGGCGTCGATGATCAGGTCGCGGATCAGCTTGTGCGCGTTCGGATCACGGAAGTCCGCGGCGAAGGAGCGCTTGCCCTTGTTCAGGTTCGCCCAGTAGATCGACTCGCCGTCCTCGGTCAGCGGCCACCGCTTGTAGTCGGCGGCTCCACCGATCGGGTCGATGCGGATCACGTCGGCGCCGAGGGCAGCGAGGGTCATTCCGCACAACGGCGCGGCCACGAAGCTCGACACCTCGATCACACGCACACCGGCCAGGGGTGCCGTGGACGAAGGGAGCTCGTCGGTGGAAGCGGTGGAGTTCATGCGTTGCCTGTCCTCGTCACGAGGTCCGGGCACACCTGTCCCGAACCGATTGCCTCGTCAGAATGCAACACATCTCACCTGCGGAACCAGGACCGTTCGGCTATCGGACGGTTAGCGCACACCAATGAGCTGATCGTCGAACTGAGCGCGGTTCACAACTGCTTCCGGCCCGGTTGTGATCTTTCATAGGTACGAGTGATCGATCCGTTCGCATACGGCTCTTTGCGGTCCGTGAGATGGGTCACGTTCAATGTGTACGACGCCAGGCGTGATGTTCCACGTAGAGGCCGGGGCAGGTCCCCGCTTCGCACCCTCCGAGTTCTGAAGGGACTCCCCAGTGACTACAGGCGAAATCGTCAACGGCAGATCGGACACTCCCGATGCCGCGGGGGCGAAAGCCCCCGCCATCAAGGTGACCCCCGGCCGCGCATGGGGGATGACCGGACTGGTCATCTTCCTCTACGTCGTCAACTACGCGGACAAGGCCGTGCTCGGCATCATCGCGCAGCCGCTGGCACGTGAGCTCGGCATGACCTCCTCGCAGATCGGCCTCGTCGGCTCGCTGTTCTTCGCGACCTTCACGATCGGCGGGTTCCTCGCCGGGCCGCTCGAGAAGAAGCTGACCCTCCGGTGGGCGCTGCTCGCGCTCGGCCTCGTCTGGTCGGTCGTGATGCTGCCGCTCCTGGTGACCGCGACGTTCGTGGTGCTCATCGTGTCGCGCATGCTGCTCGGCTTCGCCGAGGGCCCCAGCTCGGCGCTGATGCACACCGCCGCCTACTCGTGGCACCCGCCGACCAAGCGCGGTCTGCCCGGTGCGTTCCTCGCCGGCTCGGCGTCGGTCGCCAAGATCGCGCTCGCCCCCGTCCTGACGTTCATCACCGTCGAGTACGGGTGGCGGATGGCCCTCGTCTCGCTGTCGCTCCTCGGCGTGGTGTGGATGGTGTCCTGGGTGATCGGCTTCAAGGAAGGTCCCTTCACCGCGAAGGCGGCCAAGGGTGCCGACGCCGCGTCCGCGCATACCGAGCCGTCCGTGCCGTGGAGCAAGATCCTCCTCAGCCGCACCTTCCTCAGCTGCGCAGTGATGATCATCGTCGTCTACGCGCTCACCACCGTCGTGTTGACCTGGCTGCCTTCGTACTTCGAGGTGGGCCTCGGCTACAGCGCGCTGCAGGCCGGCTCCATGTTCGCGCTGCCGTCCATCGTGGGTCTGTTCCTGATGATCTCGTCCGGCACGGTCACCGACCGGCTGAGCGGACGCGGCTACACCTCTCGCGTGGTCCGCATCATCGTTCCCGCCGTCGGCGTGCTCATCTGCGGTGCCATCCTGATCTTCCTCCCGTCCATCGGTACCCCGGCCCTCGCAGTGGCTGTCGTCTCGATCGGCTACGGCTTCGGTGCCATCGCGTTCCCGCTGATCAACGCGGCGATCTCCGAGCTGTGCCCGCCGCAGCAGACCGCCGGCACGATGGGCGTGTTCCTCGCGCTCATGGCGATCGGTGGCCTCGTCGCCCCGTACGCGACCGGTGTCATCGTCGACAACGCCGATACCCCGGCGGCCGGCTACGCCACGTCGTTCCAGGCCATCGGTGTCCTCGGTGCGATCGCCGCAGTCCTGGTGCTGGTCTTCGCCAACCCGGAACGCGACCGCAAGCTCATCCGCGGCGAAGCCTGACGGTCACGGGCATAGCTTCCACCTAACGGAAGCTTCCGCCGAAAGACTTTCCCTCACCGGCCGGGTGCGTGATCTCCTCGAATGTGAGGACCACCACCCGGCCGGTCGTCGTTTTCCCCCAGCCACGGTTGCCCGGCAGCCGTGTCCCGCAACAGCAAAGGACCGATTCGCATGCGCGATGCCGTGATCGTCGACGCCGTCCGGACCCCCATCGGGCGTCGTGGTGGCGCACTGTCCGAGATCCACCCCGTCAACCTGTCCGCACACGTGCTGACGGCGCTCGCCGAGCGGACCGGCCTCGACCCGGCCACGATCGACGACGTCCAGTGGGGCTGCGTCAGCCAGGTCGGCGACCAGGCCGGAATCGTCTCGCGCAGCGCGGTGTTCGCAGCCGGATGGCCGGTCACCGTGCCCGCCACCACGATCAACCGCGCGTGCGGCTCCAGCCAGCAGGCCGTGTCCTTCGCCGCCGCGACCGTCATCTCCGGCCAGAACGACGTCGTGGTCGCCGGTGGTGTCGAGTCCATGAGCCGCGTGCCGATGGGCAGCGCCAGCAAGGACGGCCAGCACTTCCCGCAGAACGTGCGCGACCGCTTCGGCGTCGAGGGCTTCAGCCAGGGCATCGGCGCCGAGATGATCGCCGAGAAGTGGGGCTACTCGCGCGCCGCGCTCGACGAGTTCTCGCTGCGCTCGCACGAGCTGTCCGCAGCGGCCACCGACGCGGGCGCCTTCACCGGCCAGATCGCTCCCGTCGGCGACTTCGCCACGGACGAGGGCATCCGCCGCGGCGGCACCCTCGAGTCGCTCGGCAAGCTCAAGACCGTCTTCAAGGAGGACGGCGTGATCCACGCCGGCAACTCCTCGCAGATCTCCGACGGTGCCGGCGCCCTGCTCATCACCAGCAGCGAATACGCCGCGGCGCAGGGCTGGACGCCGCTCGCACGCATCCACACCGCCGTCGTCGCCGCCGACGACCCGGTCGTCATGCTCACCGGCCCGATCCCCGCGACCGAGAAGGCGCTGAAGCGTTCCGGTCTGTCCATCGACGACATCGGCGCCTTCGAGATCAACGAGGCGTTTGCCCCGGTGCCGCTCGCGTGGCAGGCCGAGACCGGCGCCAAGCTCGACCGTCTCAACCCCCTCGGCGGTGCCATCGGCGTCGGCCACCCGCTCGGCGGCTCCGGCGCGATCCTCATGACGCGCCTCGTGCACCACATGCGCGACAACGGAATCCGCTACGGCCTGCAGTCCATGTGCGAGGCCGGCGGCATGGCCAACGCCACCATTCTCGAACTCCTCTGACCTGACCCGCCTCGACCGAAGGAAATCGAACACCATGGAACTCAAGGGACTTTCGATCGCGATCACCGGTGGCGCCTCGGGCCTCGGCCTCGCCACCGCGCGCCGCGTCGTCGACGCGGGCGGCACCGTCACCCTCATCGACCTGCCCACCTCCAACGGCGCGGACGTCGCAGCCGAGCTCGGTGACGCTGCGGTCTTCGCGCCCGCCGACGTCACCGACGCCGACCAGTTCGCCGCCGCACTCGACGTCGCGCACGAGCGCGGCGGGCTGCGCGGCGTCGTCCACTGCGCCGGTGCCGGCCGCAAGATGCGCGTGCTCGACAAGGAAGGCAAGGCCGGGTCGCTCGAGGACTTCGAGTTCGTGATCCGCCTCAACCTCATCGGCTCGTTCAACGCGCTGCGCCTCGGTGCCGAGCGCATGGCGCAGCTCGAGCCGATCGACGGTGAGCGCGGCGCGGTCGTCATGACCGCTTCGGTCGCGGCATTCGAGGGCCAGATCGGGCAGATCAACTACTCGGCGTCCAAGGCCGGCATCGTCGGCATGACCATCGTCGCCGCCCGCGACCTGGCCAGCAAGGGCATCCGCGTCAACACGATCGCCCCCGGCATCATGGACACCCCGCTGCTCGCCCGCCTGCGTGAGGACGTGCGCGCGTCGCTCGAGGCGACCGTCCCGAACCCGTCCCGCCTGGGCCGCCCGGACGAGTTCGGCCGCCTCGCCGCGTCGATCCTCGAGAACGGCTACATCAACGGCGAGACCATCCGCCTCGACGGTGCCATCCGCATGGCACCGCGGTAACGGCTGTATCGCAATGGATCTCAGCACTCTTACCCAGATGCACCTGACCTACCCGCAGGTGTCCATGGCCGTGTGGGCACAGAGCATGGGTGCGCGCTACGGGGACCGGCTCGCCATCGTCGACGGTGACCGCACCTGCACGTACCGCGAGCTCGACGAGCGGTCCGCGCAGTTCGCGAGCGCGCTCGCCGCGTCCGGTGTGCGGCCGCGCGATGTGGTGCTGCTGCACATCGGCAACTGCATCGAGTTCGTCGTCGCCTACTACGGCACGCTGCGGGCCGGCGCGACCGTCACCCCGGTCAACCCGCTGCAGCCGCTGCCGGGCCTGCGTCGCCAGATCGAGGAGACCGGCGCGGTCGTCGGTGTCAGCCAGCCCGAGCAGGCGCAGACCCTGCGAGACGCCGCGGCCGGCACGTCGCTCACGACGGTGGTCGTCGCCGGTGACGGGGTCGTCGCGGACGGCCCGGTCGTCGAGTTCGACGCGTTCCTCGCCGGGCAGCCCACCGAGTTCGCGCCGGCCGAGGTCACCGGCGACGACGTCGCGCACCTCGCGTTCACCGGCGGCACGACCGGCATCTCGAAGGGCGTGCGGGTGCTGCACCGCAACGTCGTCGGCAACGTCACCCAGATGTGCGCGTGGCGTGCGGGGCACGCCGTCCGGGAGACCCCCGACGGCCTGGTCACGCTCGAGCCGATCGAGGGACTCGACATCTACGGTGTCCAGCCCGGCAAGGGATCGACGGTCGTGGTGTCGCCGCTGTTCCACGCGCACGCGCTGATCAACACGTCGTTCCTGCTGATGTGCGGGTTGACGCAGGTGATGGCGGGTCGTTTCGATCCCGCGCGCATGCTCGAGCTCATCGAGCGGCACGACACGAGCTACATCACGGGCAGCCCCGCGATGTGGCATTCGCTGGCCACTCACCCGGATGTCTCCACCCGCGACACCTCGACGGTGCGGGTCGTCTCGTCCGGTGCCGCGCCGATCGACCGCGGCACGCTCGACGCGCTGGTCACGGCGTTCCCCAATGCACGGGTCACCGAGGGCTACGGCCTGACCGAGGCGACGTGCGTGGTCACGGCGAACCCGTTGGGTGTCGGCACGGACTACCGTCTCGGCAGTGTCGGGATCCCGATCTTCGACACCGAGGTGCAGATCCGCGCGCAGGGCACCACGACCGAGGTCGGTCCCGGGGAGCACGGTGTGCTGTGGGTCCGCGGACCGCAGGTCACCGACGGATACCTGAATCATCCCGACATCACGGCGCAGCAGTACGTCGACGGATGGCTCGACACCGGTGACATCGCCTACAAGGACGAGGACGGCTACGTGTTCATCGCGGACCGCGCGAAGGACATGCTGATCTACAAGGGCTACAACGTGTACCCGCGTGAGCTCGAGGAGATCCTGGTGTCGCACCCGACGGTGTCGACGGCCGCGGTGATCGGCCGCGACGCCGGCGCGGTCGGGCAGGAGCCCGTCGCGTTCGTGGTCCCTCGTGACGGCGCCGACGTCGACGAGGCGGAACTGATGGCGTTCGTCGCCGAACAGGTGTTGCCGTACAAGAAGATTCGCGATGTCGTGGTGGTGGATGCGCTGCCGACGTCGGCGGCCGGCAAGATCCTCAAGACGGATCTGCGGTCGCGGCTGACGGAGGTGTCGCAGCCGAGCTGACAGGCGAGACCCCTCCCGTGTATCCGAGCGAACGGCACGCTCGATCGGTTGAAGGAGACGAGCGGTACATTCGCTCGGTCACGGGGAGGGCCACCCGACGATGCCGGCCAGTGGCGGCGTCCCCTGTGGGGCGCCGCCACTCGGCGTCTCCGGGCACCGCTGGTGAGGTAAGGCTTAATTAACGGAGTTTTTTCCTCTATTCTCGTGATCATGTACGAGTCGACCGCTACGCACGACACGGGGAAAGCATCGCGGAGCCGCACCGGAGCGGCCGTGGTCGCGGCGTCGGTGATCGTATCGGTGTGCGCGGTGATCGTGGCGATCGCCGCCGTCGTCGTCGTGGTGCGCTTTCCCGATGATTCGGGCGAACGGACCGATCCGTCGCTGAAC
>NZ_JBMBTE010000110.1:0-15616 GCF_048897285.1 Rhodococcus sp. O3 | reverse complement strand
TCGCAGCTGACCGGTCACGGCTCCGAGAACCGCACCGACTCCCGCTGGCAGGTCAACGGCACCGATCTCGGGATCTTCTGGGAATCGGCGCCCGGTGAGGTGGCCGTCGCGTTCGGTGACACGTTCGGCCACGCATGGGAGCCCCCGGGTGGTGCGGGCGGTGACTGGCGCAGCAACGTCCTCGCGTTCAGCACCGACACCGACCTGTCCGACGGGATGACCATCGATTCGATGGTCCAGGACAGCCCGTGCCACGCCGCCGAGATCATCGATTCGCGGCACGTGCACAACTACGAGACCACCGTCATCCCCACGTCGGGATTCGCCATCGGTGACCGGCAGTACCTCAGCTACATGTCCGTGCGGCGATGGAGCAAGGTCCCCGGCATGTGGTACACGAACCTGGGCGGCATCGCCTGGTCCGACGACCACGGGCAGACGTGGACGAAGGACCAGCACGCCCGATGGGACAACTTCTTCGGCGTCGGCCGGTTCCAGGTCGCGACGATGGTGCCGCAGGGAGATCACGTCTACATGTTCGGTACCCCCAACGGACGCATCGGCACCGTCGGGCTCGCCCGGGTTCCCACCACCGAGGTCCTGAACCCGACCGCGTACCAGTACTGGGTCGCCGGCGAATGGGTGCCTGCTGCCGAACATGTCGCGACCCCGCTGTTCACCGGCGTCGCGTCCGAACTGTCGGTGCGTTACGACGACGAGCACGACCGCTGGCAGATGAGCTACCTCGACCCGGTCGCGGGAAGCATCGTGCTGCGCCACGCCACCGCCCCGCAGGGGGAGTGGTCCGACCCGTCCGTGCTGGTCCGCACGTCCGACTACCCGAAGGCCTACGGCGGATTCATCCACCCGTGGTCGAGCGGTGACGACCTGTACTTCACGGTGTCGGAGTGGGACAGCTACAACGTCTACCTGATGCGCGCCCACGTCGGCGGGTGACGGAAAGCATCGGCCGACGTCACGCCGAGCGGTGAATGCCGATCTCGGTGGCTTTCACGACGAACCACACCTGAGCGCCGGGCTCGAGGGCCAGATCCGCGACCGCGGCGGCGGTGATCTCGGCGGCGAGACCGGTGCCGGCGGCACGGACCAGCACCGTGGCTCCGCGCACCTCGAGATCACCGACGGTGACCCGGAAACTGTTGCGGGGACTCCCGTGCGGTTCGTCGGCATACACCGCCACCGCGACGGGGGAGAACACCGCGACCGCGCGGTCGCCGGGCCGGCAACCCTCGTCGACGGTGCCGTGGACGGGACCGAACTCGGTGTCGAGACCGTCCGCTGCGACGGCGCCCGCGACGAGGTTGACGCCCGCGATGCGTGCCGCGAACGCGCTCCGCGGTCGGGTGAGAACGTCACGCACCGAACCTGTTTCGACGACGCGGCCACCGTCGATCACCGCGACCCGGTCGGCCAGCGCCAGCACGTCGAGCGGGTCGTGGGTGACCACGAGTGCGGTGCGATCCTGCTCGCGCAGGATGCGCCGTAGCAGTGAGCGGATGGCGGGGGCGGCGGTGACGTCGAGCGCCGACATCGGTTCGTCGAGCATCAGCAGGTGCGGCTGTGCGGCGAGTGCACGGGCGATCGCGACGCGCTGGGCCTGACCGCCCGACAACTCGCGCGGCCGTCGATCCGCGAACTCCGTGGCATCGACGGCCTCGAGCCAGCGCATCGCCTCGCGGTGGGCCCGCCGCCGGCGCGTACCGGTGCTGCGCGGCGCGAACGCCACATTGGCGATCGCCGTGAGATGGGGGAACAGCAACGGTTCCTGCGCCAGCATGGCCACGGACCTGCGGTGCGGCGGCACGTCGACACCTGCTTCGGTGTCGGTGAGGACGCGGTCGCCGAGGGTGATGCGTCCGGTGTCGGGGCGCAGCAACCCGGCGACGAGGTTCAGCAGCGTCGATTTCCCGGCACCGTTGGGGCCGAGAACCGCGAGAACACAACCTGATTCGAGGTCGACGGTCAGGTCGACATCGCGCGCCGTGATCCGGGCCTCGAGGTGGAGGTCGCTCACAGCGCACCTGCGATGCGTCGTCCCCGCGCGGCGACCACGATCGCGACCGCGACGAGCACGAGCAGCAGCGACAGGGCCACCGCCGCATCGGGATCGGTCTCGCGCTGCAGGTAGATCTCCAGCGGAAGGGTGCGCGTGACGCCCTGCAGGCTGCCCGCGAACGTGATGGTCGCGCCGAACTCGCCGAGCGCGCGGGCGAACGCGAGGACCGCGCCGGATGCGAGGCCCGGGAGCACGAGCGGCAGTGTGACGCGCCGGAACACGGTGGTGGGTCGCGCACCCAGGGTCGCGGCGACGGCCTCGTAGCGGCGGCCCGCGGTCCGCAGGGCGCCTTCGAGGCTCATCACGAGGAACGGCAGCGCGACGAACGTCTGGGCGAGCACGACGGCGGTGGTGGAGAACGCGATCCGGAGACCGAACGCCTCGAAGTACTCGCCGAGCAGCCCGCGGCGGCCGAACGTGTAGAGCAGGGCGATACCGCCGACGACCGGTGGCAGCACGAGCGGCAGCAACACCAGCGACCGCAGCACAGGGATGATCCGAAACGTGCTGCGCGCCAGGACCGCTGCCATCGGCACTCCGAACAGGACACACAGAACGGTGCTGGTGATCGCGGTGCGCAGACTGAGCGCCAGCGCCTGCAGGGACGCGTCGGAGGTGACGAGTTCGGGGAACCGCGACCAGTCGACGGCCAGCACCATCGACAGCAGGGGCAGGATCACGAACACACCGCCGACGGCCGCAGGCAGGTAGATCCACCCCGGCAGGCCCGCCCGGCTTTCCGATCTCGAGGTCACGGCGCCCCGAAACCGGCTTCCGCGAAGACCGTCCGCGCTTCGTCACCGATGACGAACTCGAGAAACTTCGACGCCAGCTGCGGATTCTGCGATTCCTCGAGCAGCGCGATCGGGTAGGTGTTCACGGCGTCGGCGGATTCCGGGAACGGCACCGCGGTGACCTTGTCGCCGGCGGCTGCGGCATCGGTGACGTAGACGAGCCCGGCGTCGGCCTGGCCGGAGGTCACCTTGCCGAGCACATCGGTCACCGACGACTCCTCGCTGACCGGCGTGATGTCGCCTCCGGTCGCGGTTTCGATCCGGCTCGTCGCATTGCCGCACGGCACCTGCGGGGCGCACACGACGACGCTCGTATCGGAACGGGTGAGATCGGCGAACGACGTTATGCCCTTGGGGTTTCCGGGTTCGGTGACGATGGTGAGGGTGTTGGTCGCGAAGTTCGCCGGGTCACCGGAGACGACTCCGGCTTCCACCGCCTTGTCCATGTTCGCGGTGTCGGCCGAGGCGAAGATGTCGGCGGGCGCGCCCTGGGTGATCTGCGCGACCAGATCGGACGATCCCGCGAAGGCGAACTCGACGGTGCTGCCCGGGTGGGCGCTCTCGAACAGGGTGCCGAGTTGGGTGAATGGCGCCTTCAGCGAGGCCGCGGCGAACACGGTGACCGTTTCGGCGCTCTCCGGGGTGGACGCGGTCGTCTCCGACGTCGGGTCGTCGCCCGTGCCGCACGCGGCCAGTGCCAGAACTGTACCGAGCAGGGCAGCAACGACTCTCGCACGCATCACGACATCCCTCCAGGGGTTTCGACGATGACGGTCGTCGCCTTGACGACGGCGACCCCGATGCTGCCCGGTTCGAGGCCGAGTTCGTTCACCGCTTCGGTGCTCATGAGCGAGACGACGCGGTGCGGCCCGCACTGCATCTCGACCTGGGCCATGACCGTGTCCACGACGACGCGGGTGACGATGCCGACGAACCGGTTGCGCGCCGAACTGCCGACGCCGAGCAGATCCGGAGCCGCGTCCGCCTGACCCCGCACGAACTCGGCCAGGTCCTTGCCGTCGACGACCTTGCGCCCGGCTTCGTCCCTGCTCGCCTCGAGCACACCCTGATCGATCCAGCGGCGGACGGTGTCGTCGCTGACCCCGAGCAGCGCCGCGGCATCGCGGATCCGGAGGACCGTCACCGTCGACCCCGATCCGCACCTGCACCGAGATGGTGCATATTCATCCGCGCATGCGTCACGGATCAGAGGATATACCCGCGGATACGCCTGTGGTGGATTCCGCTCAGTACACGTCGCGAACGTAGCGCTTCTCGGAGGCCAGCTTGTCGATGTACGCGTCGGCGGCATCGGCGTCGAGACGGCCGTGGGTCTGCACGACCTCGCGCAGCGTCGCGTCCACGTCCTTGGCCATGCGGCTCGCGTCCCCGCACACGTAGAAGTGCGCGCCGTCCTGCAGCCACTTCCACAACCGGGCACCGTGCTCCCGCATGCGGTCCTGCACGTACACCTTCTGCCGCTGATCGCGGGAGAAGGCGAGATCGAGGTTCGTCAGGAAACCGTCGGAGTGCATCGATTCGATCTCGTCGCGGTACAGGTAGTCGGTGTCCGAGCGCTGATCGCCGAAGAACAGCCAGTTCGCGCCGGTGTGCCCGAGTTCGCGCCGGTCGTGCAGGAACGCGCGGAACGGGGCGATGCCGGTTCCCGGCCCGACCATGATCATCGGGGTGTCCGAGGCGGAGGGCGGGCGGAAATGCGGGCTGCGCTGCACGAAGATCGGGATGTCGACGCCCTTGCTGTGGTCGGCGAGGAAACTCGAGCACACACCGGCGCGTTCGTGCCCTTCGTACGCGTACCGCACCACCGAGACGGTCAGCTGGACCTCGCGCGGGTCGGTCTTGGGGCTCGACGAGATCGAGTACATGCGCGGCTGCAGCCGGGTGAGGATGGGCATCCACTCCTCGATCGGGGCCTTGAACGGGAACTCCGAGATCACGTCCATCGCCTGCTTGCCGTACAGCCACTGCTGCAGTTCGATTTTGTTGCCGGGACGGAGCAGTTTGCCCAGTTCTGCACTGTCGCTCTGCTTCTGAACGAAACGCAGGAGGTCCTTCGTCACGCGGGTGATGTCGAGGAATCGGGTGGCGGCCTCGCGCAAGGGGATCGTCGGCATGTCGCCGAGTTCGATCGGCGATTCCGGGTCGAGCGCGGTCACCTGCAGCCACTCGTCGACCGTGACCGGTCCGTTCGTCGGCATCACGCCGAGGGCGTCGCCGGCCTCGTATTCGAAAGCCGGGTCGTAGAGTTCGAATCCGAACTGCCGCACGTCCTTCGACGATCCCGCACCGCTGAGCGGCACGTTGCGGGTCAGCCGGGTGACGAGGGGGGACTTACGGGTGAACACGGGTTCGCGCACCGCCACCGGCGCGCCGCCCGAGGTGCCGGCCGTCCCGGTTCCCCGGAACATCTCCTCGACGCCGTTGAGCCACGCGAAAGCGGCGTCCTGGTAGTCGGGTTCGCAGTCCACGCGCTCGGTCAGCCGGGTCGCGTCGAGTTCGGCGAGCCGCTCGTCGATCCGGCGACCGTGCCCGCAGAAGTCGTCGTAGTTGGAGTCGCCGAAAGCAAGTACCGCATAACGCGTTCCGGGAAGCTTCGGAGCATCCTCCCGGCTCAGCGCCTTCCAGAACGTGGTTCCGTTGTCCGGTGCGTCGCCGTCACCGAACGTGCTGGTGATGACGAGCAGATCCTCGATCTCCGCCAGTGAGGCGACGTCCATGTCGTTCATCCCCATCAGGGTCACGGCCCGGCCGGCCGCCCGGAGACGGTCGACGCACAGCTGCGCGAACTCCTCGGCGTTGCCCGTCTGCGAGGCCCAGGCGACGACGATCGGCGAGGACGAATCTTCCTCTTGTACGGTGGAATTCGAGTACCTCACCGCGACGGGTGCGTGCGAGAACAGGCCCGCGAGCAGCCCGTCGAGCCACACCCGCTTGGCGGCCGGGAACGGCGCGGACTCCGGCAGCACCGGGACCACCTCTGCCGGCGCGTTGCGCAGTCCGGCGAGCAGCCCGGCCAGATAGAGCTGCTCGTTGCCGTCGAAGGACGGCACGGCCTGTTCGTCGATTCCGAGGGCGGCGGCGAGACGATCCACGGCCGGTGCCGACTGCACCTCGGGCATTTCCGGTTCGGGCGCCGAGGCGACCTTCGTCAGCGACACCGCGCACACCTTGAACTCGGGTTGCTGCGAGGCCTGGTCGATCGCGTCGTTGGTCACCGCGTTGATCGCGAGGTACTCGCCGTAGATGTCGTTCCAGTGGAACGGCGCGAACACCGTACCGGGCAGCACCCGGTCGGTGACCACGGCGGGCAGCACGGCCCGGCCGCGACGCGACGCGATCTCCACCCGATCGCCGTCGACGATCGAATACTGCTGCGCATCAACGGGATTGATCTCGACGAACGGATCCGGATTCAGCTTCTCGAGCTTGGCGACCTTCCCGGTCTTGGTCATGGTGTGCCACTGGTGCTGCACGCGCCCGGTGTTCAATACGACGGGGTAGTCGTCGTCGGGCATCTCGGCGGGCAGCATGTGCGGGCGCGGGAAGAACACCGCCCGCCCGTTGTCGGTTGCGAACGCCAGGCGCGGCACCGTGCCGTCCTCCCGGACGACCAGCGATCGGCTGTTCCCGTCGTTGAGATAGCGGATGGGGTTGCGGTCGCTGTCGGCGTTCGGCGGGCAGGGCCACTGCACGGGCGTGCTGCGCAGCTGCTCGTAGGTGACACCGCGCAGGTCGTACCCGGTGCGCGGATTCCAGAATGCCTTGAGTTCCTCGAAGATCTCCTCGGCACTCGAGTACGTGAAGGCCTCGGCGTATCCCATCTCGCACGCGACCCGCGCGATGATCTCCCAGTCCGGCATGGCCTCGCCGACCGGATCGACGGCCTGCTGCAGCAGGGTCAGGTTCCGTTCCGAGTTCACCGCGACGTACTCGGATTCGGCCCACAGGGCGCCGGGAAGCAGGATGTCGGCATACGCGTTGGTCTCGGTTTCGAGGAACACGTCCTGCGTGACGACCAGTTCGGCTTTCTCGAGACCCTCGAGAACGGTTTTCCGGTTCGCGACGCTGGCAACGGGATTGGTGCAGATGATCCAGCACGCCTTGATCTCGCCGGCCGCCATCTTCTCGAACATGTCCACGGTGCCGCCACCCACGGTGGTGCTCAGCGTGCCGCGCGGAACGTTCCAGGCATCCTCGACGAACTCCCGATCGGCCTCCGCGAGAACGGTGCGCTGCCCCGGAAGACCCGGGCCCATGTAGCCCATCTCGCGCCCGCCCATGGCATTCGGCTGGCCGGTCAGCGAGAACGGGCCGCTGCCGGTCCGGCAGATCGCGCCCGTCGCGAGGTGCAGGTTGCAGATGGCGTTGGTGTTCCAGGTGCCGTGGGTGCTCTGGTTCAGGCCCATGGTCCAGCAACTCATCCAGTTGCCGGCCTCTCCGATCCACTGCGCGGCGGTGCGCAGATCCGCCTCGGGGATCCCGGTGATCGCCGAGACCGTCGCGGGCGGATAGTCGGCGAGGAACGCGGGCATCGCGTCCCACCCGTCGGTGAACTCGGCGACGAACTGCTCGTCGACGTGCCCGTTCTCGACGATCAGGTGCAGCAGCCCGTTGAGGAGAGCCAGGTCGGTGCCCGGCTTGATCTGCAGAAACAGATCCGCCTTGTCCGCGGTCGCACTGCGCCGCGGATCGACGACGATGAGCTTCGCGCCGGCCTTGACGCGGTCCATCATGCGCAGGAAGAGAATGGGG
This sequence comes from Rhodococcus sp. O3, assembly GCF_048897285.1. NCBI lineage: Bacteria > Bacillati > Actinomycetota > Actinomycetes > Mycobacteriales > Nocardiaceae > Rhodococcus > Rhodococcus sp. O3. The sequence goes on along the minus strand of NZ_JBMBTE010000110.1, from coordinate 7,972 downwards.
TGGCAGTCGGCCATGTTCGAGCCGGTCACGAAGAACACGTCGGCGTGGTCGAAGTCCTCGTACGAACCGGGCGGACCGTCCGAGCCGAGGGACTGCTTGTAGCCGGTGCCGGCACTGGCCATGCACAGCCGCGAGTTCGATTCGATGCGGTTGGTGCCGATGAACCCCTTGGCGAGCTTGTTCGCCAGATACTGGGCCTCGAGGGACATCTGGCCGGACACGTACAGCGACACCGCGTCGGGGCCGTGCGTGTCGACGATGTTCCGCAGACGCTGCGCGGTCTCGGTGATCGCTGCCGCGACCGGAACGGGCACGGGATCGGCGCCGCGTTCGCTGCGGCGGTACGCGGTCTCGAGCCGGCCACCGGCGACCAGCATCTCGGCGCTGGTGGCACCCTTCGTGCACAGCCGGCCGAAGTTGGTGGGGTGGTCCTTGTCGCCGTACGCCTTCAGGACGCGGCGGGTGCCCGTCACGGCGTCGGTCTCGACGTCGAGCACCATGCCGCAGCCGACACCGCAGTAGGAGCAGGCAGTCTTGACCGTCGTGATGTCGCCCCGCATTGCACCGCCCCTCGAGTGAACAGGCCGTCCGATTCCGGCCGTGTTCCATGCTGCTGATGCGGTGTTGCGGGGGCATTAACAGGGATGAGTCCCCCGTGACATCTGGCTCACGAAATCACGGGGAACCGGGTGAGGTACCCGAAACAGTCCCGAACTGTCACATATGTCCGGCTCGGCCGGAGACACGACCGCCCGGCTCAGCCGGCGGTCTGCTCCGCCCACCACCGCCGCAGCTCGGCCTCCGCCTCCTCCGGACCGAGCGGACCGCGGTCCAGGCGCAGTTCCTTGAGGTAGTTCCAGGCCTTGCCGACCTGCGGACCGGACGAGATCCCGAGGATCTCCATGATCGCGTTCCCGTCGAGGTCGGGACGGACCCTGGCCATGTCCTCCTTCTCCGCCAGCGCGACGATCCGCTTCTCGAGGTCGTCGTAGGTCGCCTGCAACGCGGCCGCGCGACGCTTGTTGCGGGTCGTGCAGTCCGCGCGCACCAGCTTGTGCAGCCGCGGCAGCAGATGCCCGGCGTCGTGCACGTACCGGCGCACCGCCGAGTCCGTCCACTGCCCCTTGCCGTAGCCGTGGAACCGCAGGTGCAGGTAGACGAGCTGCCCGACGTCCTCGACCATCTGCTTCGAATACTTCAGGGCCTTCATGCGCTTGCGCACGAGCTTCGCGCCGACCACCTCGTGGTGGTGGAAGCTGACTCCGCCGCCCGGCTCGTTGCGCTTGGTGCCGGGCTTGCCGATGTCGTGGAGCAGCGCCGCCCAGCGCAGCACCGGGTCCGGGTCACCGTCCTCGAGGTCGATGGCCTGCCGCAGCACCGTCAGCGAATGCCAGTAGACGTCCTTGTGCTGGTGGTGTTCGTCGATCTCGAGTTTCATCGCGGGGATCTCCGGAAGCACCCGGTCCGCGAGTCCGGTCTCCACCATGCACTCGATGCCGTCGACCGGGTAGTCGCCGAGAATCAGCTTGTCGAGTTCGGCCTGCACCCGTTCGGGGCTGATTCGCAGGATCTCGTCGGCCATCTGCTCGATCGCCGTGTGCACCCGTTCGGTGAGGGTGAAGCCGAGTTGCGAGACGAACCGGGCCGCGCGCAGCATCCGCAGCGGATCGTCGTGGAACGAGTCCTGCGGCAACGCCGGCGTGTCCAGGACCCCGGCGAGCAGCGAGTCCATTCCGCCGAGCGGGTCGACGAAGTCCCCGACACCGTCGGGTCCGATGCGCACCGCCATCGCGTTGACGGTGAAATCACGGCGGACGAGATCGTCCTCGAGTCGTGTGCCGTACTCGACGATGGGATGCCGGGTGACGCGGTCGTACGCGTCGGTCCGGAACGTGGTGATCTCGATCTGCTCGACACCCTTGACGGCGCTGACCGTCCCGAAATCGATGCCGGTGTCCCACTGGTGATCGACGAATCCGTGGAGCAGTTCCTGGACCCGGGTGGGATGCGCATCGGTGGTGAAGTCGAGGTCGGTACCGAGGCGGCCGAGCAGGGCGTCGCGGACGCTGCCACCCACCAGGTACAGCTCGTGGCCGGCGGCGGCGAAACGCTCACCGAGCGGCGCCAGCACGTCGGACAGGGCACGCAGCGTGACATCGGCGCCGGCGAGCAACCGGGTGCGCCGATCGGCATCTGCGGAGGGAGAGTTCACGTCTTCGAACCTTACCGAGGCGGGCAAACGCGTGGTTCGGCCGGCAGCCACCTCACGCCAACTACTATCGACAAGGTGTCACCCGCCGAACGTGCCAACCGGAACCGCCGCAGCTCGCGGCGGCGTGGCGGCAACGGCGGATCAGCCGTCCGCTCGGGTGCGAACCCCGCCAAATCCACGGCGAACCCTGCGAAATCCCAGTTGAGGACGGTACGCGAGACGTCGGCCGGGGGACTGGTCGTCGACGGGCTCGGTGGACCCCCCGAGCAGCTGTGCGCTGCGCTGATCGGCCGGACCGACCGGCGCGGCCGACTGCTGTGGTCGCTGCCGAAGGGGCACATCGAGAAGGGTGAGACCGCCGAGGAAACGGCCATGCGCGAGGTCCACGAAGAGACGGGCATCCGCGGCAAGGTCCTCGCCGAGCTCGGCAGTATCGACTACTGGTTCGTCACCGAAGGCCGGCGCGTGCACAAGACCGTGCATCACTATCTGCTCCGCTACCTCGGCGGCGAACTGTCCGACGCGGACATCGAGGTCACCGAGGTCGCGTGGGTGCCCCTGACCGAGCTGCGGTCGCGGCTCGCCTATGCCGACGAACGCAAACTCGCCGACGTCGCGGATCAACTGATCGCCGAGATGACCTCTGCGTGGCGGCTCGGCACCGGCGGACCGGAGGCCCGTCTCGGATGACGCTGATGATGCACCGGGCCGGTGCTGCGGTGCTTGTCGTGCTCGCACTCGTGTTCGCGACGATCGGCGGCACCGTAATCCTCGGGACGCTCGGCGGAGCGACCGCCCGCGCCGACACCGACGCCTCCCGGTTCCTGGAACTGCTCGTCGACGAAGTCACCCCGTCCGTCGTGACCGACGGCAGCGAACCGGTGGTGAAGGTGTCCGGGACCGTGCGCAACATCGGCGACCGGGACGTCTCGGACATCGCCGTGCGGCTGCAGCGCGCACCGATGGTCACCGACGCGACCGAACTGCGCACCGCCCTCGTCCTCGACCAGAGCGGTTACGACACGGTCGGTGAATTCGAATCGGTCGACGACCTGCTCGAACAGGGCGAGGAAGAACGCTTCAGCCTGGAGATGCCGCTGCGCTCGGCGACCGAACCGTCGCTCGGCATCGACACGCCCGGCGTGTATCCGCTGCTGGTGAACGTCAACGGCACCCCCGAGTACGGCGGGGAGGCGCGGCTCGACGACGCCCGATTCCTGCTCCCGGTCCTCGCGGTGCCCGACGACGGCGAGGATCTTCCGCCGGTGTCACCGGCGCAGGGCGATCCCGCCGTCGTGACGATGCTGTGGCCGCTGGCCGACGAGCCGCGGCTCGCGGCGGGGGTGGCGGGATCCGTCACCGACCCGGTGCGGCTGGTCGACGACGAACTGGCCACATCCCTCGCGTCCGGCGGCCGCCTCGACGGTCTGCTGAGGGCCGCGGAATCGGTCGCCGGCGCCGACCAGGGCCGGCTCGGCGGGGCCCTGTGCCTGGCGATCGACCCGGACCTGCTGGTGACCGTGGCGAACATGACGCGGGGCTACCTCGTCGTCGACGACCCGGCCGATCCGCTGGGTGACGCGAGCGACGGCGCAGGCACCGAGGCGGCGATCGACTGGCTGGCCCGGCTGCGCGCCCTCACAACGTCGATGTGCACCGTCGCGGTGCCGTTCGCCCAGGCCGATCCGGTCGCGCTGGCCGATGTCGCCGAGGCGTCGCCCGCGGGTGTCACGCTCGCCACGGCGGGGCTCACCGCCCCCGCCGACATCGTCGACACCATCCTCGGCATCACATCGATGCGCAACGTCGTGTGGACGGATTCCGGTGTCCTCACCGAGAAGGCCGGGCTGCTGCTGGCCCAGGACGGCCCGGTGACCACGCTCCTCGCCGACAGCGGGATCGACACGTCCTCGGCGGCACCGCCCGTGGCCCGCGTCTCCGGCGTCGACGGACTCACCGCCGCGCTCTTCGACAGTTCGGCCGCCGCGGCGCTCGCCGCCGTCGGGGACCGCCCGTCGACACCGTCCTTCGTGCCCGAGTCCGCGCGCTACGACCTCGGCGAGGATTCGGCGACCGCTCGTCTGCAGGACGCGCTGGGCGCTCTGGCGTGGCCGGCGCTGAACGGATCGGACGCGAACGGGTGGGAAGACGGCACGGCGAACCGTTCCGTGCTGTTCGCACCGCCGCAGACGTGGACCCCGAGCGAGGACGAGGCCACCGACATGCTGTCGCTGCTCGAGACCCTCATCCGGGCGGGACTCGCGGTGGCGCGTCCGTTCGAGCAGGTCGTCGGGGCCGCGGCGGCGACCGTGAACGCCCCGGAGACCGTGCTGCTGTCGTACCCGGAGCAGGCGATCGTCGACGGTGCGTCGAACGTCGTGGTGGGGCACGCCGCGGAACAGGCCGGGCGCCTCGACGCGCTGCAACTCGCGCTGGTCGAGGACCCGCAGGCCCAGCTCACCCCGCAGATGTTCATGGCTCCGCTGCGCGAGGATCTGCTGCGGTCGATGAGCCTGGCCGGTCGCCGTGGGCCCGATCCGGGAGCGGCCGAACACGCCGCCTACACGCGGTCGAAGGCGGTCAGCGACGCCGTGGACGGGATGTTCGCGGGCGTGACGGTCCTCTCACCCGGCGGCGTCTACACGCTGACCTCCGAGCAGAGTCCCCTAGTCTTGGTCGCGCGCAACGATCTGCCCGTGGGCATCACCGTGCGGTTGCACGTGGACGCGCCCCCGGAGATGGAGATCACCGACATCGGGCCGACCCAGCTGCCGCCGCGCGGGAGCCGCACTCTCACGGTGCCCACGCAGATCAGCGACTCGCGGAAGCTCGGTGTGGAGTTCGCACTCACCACCGAGTCCGGTTTGTCTCTCGGCACGCCGACGAGTGTGACGGTACGTTCCAATGCGTACGGCCAGATCCTCGCCATCGTCACCGGCTGTGCGGGGGCGCTCCTGCTGTTCCTGGCAGGCCGGCGCCTGCTGCACCGGTTCCGCGGTGAACCGGATCCAGCCGACGAAGGGTACGAGAAGCGATGACCGGGAACCCGACCCGCGACGGTCGCGCGGCGCCCATGCCCGGCGGCGCGTCGGCCGAGTCCGAGGCTGTGTCGGACCAGGCCGTGTCGGCCGAGGCTGTGTCGGCCGTGTCCGTGTCGGCCGATGTCGAGGATTCCGGCGCTGGCTCCGAGTCCCGGAAGACCTCCGGTCTGCTCGCCGCATCCGGCTCCATCGCGATCGCGACACTGATGAGCCGCATCACCGGGTTCTTCAAGCAGGTCCTGCTGCTGACCCTGCTCGGTGCGGGTGTCGCGAGTTCGTTCACGGTCGCGAACCAGATCCCGAACATGATCTCGGAGCTGGTGCTGGGCGCCGTGCTCACCTCGATCGTCGTGCCGGTGCTGGTCCGCGCGGAACGGGAGGACCCGGACGGCGGTGCGGCCTTCGTCCGTCGTCTGTTCACGATGTCGCTGACGATCCTCGCGGTCGCCGCGTTGTTCGCGACCGCCTCGGCGTCGTTCCTGGTGACCCGGTTCTTCCTCGACGCGGACGGCGAGGTCTCGACCACGCTGACGACGGCACTGACGTATCTGCTGTTGCCGGCCATCCTGTTCTACGGCCTGTCCGCGCTGCTCACGGCGATCCTGAACACGCGACAGGTGTTCAAGCCGGGCGCCTGGGCGCCGGTGCTCAACAACCTCGTCGTGCTCGCGGTGCTGGTCCTGTACTTCGTGCTGCCCGGCGAGATCACCCTCGATCCGGTGCGGATGAGCGATCCGAAGCTGCTTCTGCTCGGCATCGGTGTCACGTTCGGTGTCGTCACCCAGGCGCTGTCGCTGATACCGGCGCTGCGGCGCGAGAAGATCAGCCTGAAGCCGTTGTGGGGCCTGGACGACCGGCTGCGGCAGTTCGGCGGCATGGCCGCCGCGATCGTGCTGTACGTGCTGATCAGCCAGGCAGGGACGGTCTTCGCCACCCATATCTCCTCCGGTGCCGACGAGGCGGGTCCGGCGATCTACAACAACGCGTGGGCACTGCTGCAGCTGCCGTACGGCGTGCTCGGCGTGACGCTGCTGACCGCGATCATGCCGCGGCTCAGCCGCAACGCCGCCGACGACAACACCCCGGCGGTCGTCGACGACCTGTCCGTCGCGACGCGTCTGACGATGATCGCGCTGATTCCCATCGTCACGTTCTTCACCATCGCCGGACCCCAGATCGGCACCGCCCTGTACGGGTACGGCAGCTTCGGTTCCGGGAACGCCGACCTGCTCGGGCAGGCGGTGAGCTGGTCGGCCTTCACACTGATCCCGTACTCGCTGGTCCTGATTCACCTGCGGGTGTTCTACGCGCGTCAGCAGGCGTGGACGCCGACGTGGATCATCCTGGGGATCACGGCCGTCAAGATCGTCCTGTCGGCTCTCGCACCGGCCCTGGCGAGCGACAACGAGCACGTCGTGCTGCTGCTCGGCGTCGCCACCGGCATCGCGTTCACCGTCGGTGCGTGCATCGGCGGCTTCCTGCTGCATCGGACGCTCGGCAACCTGCAGATGTCGAACGTCGGCCGCACCGTCTGGAACGTGGTCGTCGCGTCCGCCGCGGCCGCCGCGGCGATCCTGCTCGCGGACCGGTTGCTGCAGCTCGACGCGTTGAGCGAGCGTTTCGGCGGCATCGGATCGATCGTCCGGGTGGGGATCACCGGGGTGCTGATGATCCTGGTCGCGCTGACGGTGATGTGGGTGCTCAAGGTGCCCGAGGTGCTTGCGATCGTCGCCGCGGTCCGGCGCAAGGTCGAGGCGCTGCGCGGTCGCGGCGCCACCGAAGTCCCCGAGATCCCCGAGGCGGACCCGACCCGGGCGCTGCCGGCGAATCCTCCGGCCGCGCCCCGCCGCCACTACCCGGAGAGCGACGCCGAGAAGACCGTCGTACTGCCGCGCCTCGATTACCTCTCGTACGGCGGTTCCCCCTACGACGCGATCACAGAAGTCATCCCTGTCATCCGGGAGCGGCCTGGGGAACTCGATGCTCAGCAGCACCTCCCGTACCCTGGTCACCAGCAGGTTCGGCCCTCGCGGTACGGGTTGCAGCGGTTCCCGGGTCCGGCCAATGCCCGTTTCCGCGCGCCAGGTGGACGAGTCGAAGAAGAAGGAGTCAGGGTGAGCGACGACCACGCTGCCGGCAAGTCCACGATCGATGCTGCCGTTCCCCCGGAGGCGAACGCACCGTCCGCACCGGCGGACGAGTCCGCCGCGGCGAAGAACGCGCAGGTCACGCCGCCGGAGGGTGTCGCGAAGCCGGGTTCGGCGGCCGACCGGGTCCAGCCTCCCGCGCCGAAGAGCGCCGCCCGTCCGAAACGCGACCCCAACTACGACACCGGGGTCATCCCGATCGGGTCGCCGCAACTTCCCCCGCTGCGGGTCTCCGGTTCGGCACCGCGGGCGCCGATGCGTGGACCCGAGCTCATTCCGGGTGCCTCCGTCGCCGGTGGCCGCTATCGGCTGCTCGCCCCGCACGGCGGTGCCCGGGGGCTGCGGTTCTGGCAGGCCCAGGATGTCAAGCTCGACCGCGAGGTGGCACTGACGTTCGTCGACGCCGAGCAACAGTCCGCGAACGTCACGGGTCCCGACGGACCGCAGGCCATCCTGTCCCGCACGCTGCGTCTCGGCCGGATCAGTTCGCCGGGTCTGGCCCGCGTCCTCGACGTGGTCCGCGGCAGCTCGGGCGGCATCGTCGTCTCCGAGTGGACGCCGGGCCGCTCGCT
>NZ_JBMBTE010000109.1:0-15719 GCF_048897285.1 Rhodococcus sp. O3 | reverse complement strand
GGTTGTTCGGTGAGTCGACGGTCGTGCTCACCTCGGCGACGTTGACGGTCGGCGGCTCGTTCGGCGGCCTGGCCGTGAACTGGGGACTGCCGCCGCAGGCGCCGACGCGCAGCGACACCGGCGCGGCCTCCGGCCTCGAACCCCCGTCCGACGACGGCGACCTGAAGTGGAACGCCCTGGACGTCGGGTCGCCGTTCGACCACGCCAAGGCCGGCATCATGTACATCGCCAAGCATCTGCCGACCCCGGGACGCGACGGCCTCTCCCCCGCCTACCTCGACGAGATCACCGAGCTGATCACCGCGGCCGGTGGCCGCACCCTCGGGTTGTTCTCGTCGATGCGCGCGGCGAAGGCCGCCACCGAGGCGGTGCGGGAGCGGCTCGGCACCCCGGTGCTGTGCCAGGGCGACGACGCGACCGGCGCCCTCGTCGAACAGTTCGCGGCCGACGAGGAGACGTCACTGTTCGGCACGCTGTCGCTGTGGCAGGGCGTGGACGTGCCGGGACCGTCCCTGTCGCTGGTGATCATCGACCGCATCCCGTTCCCGCGACCCGACGACCCGCTGCTCGTGGCACGGCAGCGTGCCGTCGAATCCCGCGGCGGCAACGGGTTTCTCGCGGTCGCCGCGAACCACGCGGCGCTGCTGCTCGCCCAGGGCGTCGGCCGGCTGCTGCGCAGCACCAGCGACCGCGGGGTCGTCGCAGTCCTCGATCCGCGGCTCGCGACGGCCCGCTACGGCGGGTACCTGCGGGCGTCGCTGCCCTCGTTCTGGGAGACCACCGATCCCGAGATCGTGCGCAAGGCACTGACCCGGCTCCGGGACTGACCGCATCGGGTCGGACTACCGGCGCCGGGCCGCATCCGCCCTACGGCAGCACGACCAGCCCGAGTTCGGCGGGCGTGGCGAGCAGCTCGTGCTGCGGCAGCACCCGCACCGTGTATCCGACGGCACCGGCGAGCGGCAGCGCGACCTCCGCCTCGAACACGTCGCCGGCACCGTCGGTGCCGCTGTGCCGCATCGACGTGGTCGTGATGTCGCTGAGGGTGTCGTCGACACCCACCCGGCCGATCACCACCTGCACCAGCACGTCCGCGGGGTTCAACCCGCCGAGGTGCACGTGCGCGGTGAGCGACAGCCGCGCGCCGATCTCGGCGCTGTCGGGCAGCCCGTCGCTGTCGACCTGCGCGACCCGCACCGACGGCCACGCCGCCTCGATCCGGTGCCGGTAGTCCGCCAGCGCCTTCGCGCCGGTGTACCCGTCGGCGACGACCGCGCGGGCCGCCTCGGCGGCCGGGGCGTAGTACTGCACCGCATAGTCGCGGACCATGCGCGACGCGAGCACCTTCGGCCCGAGGTTCTCGAGGGTGTGGCGCACCATCTCGATCCAGCGGGTCGGCACCCCGTCGGTGTCCCGGTCGTAGAACCGCGGCAGCACGGACCGTTCGAGCAGCTCGTACAGGGCGCTGGCCTCGAGGTCGTCGCGCCGCTGTTCGTCGACGACCCCGTCGGCGGTCGGGATGGCCCAGCCGTTCCCCCCGTTGTACATCTCGTCCCACCAGCCGTCGAGGATGGACAGGTTGAGGCCGCCGTTGAGCGCGGACTTCATCCCGGAGGTGCCGCACGCCTCGAGCGGACGCAGCGGGTTGTTGAGCCACACGTCGCAACCCCAGTAGAGGAAGCGCGCCATCGACATGTCGTAGTCGGGCAGGAACACGATGCGGTGCCGCACGTCGTGCCGGTCCGCGAACCGCACGACCTGCTGGATCAGTGCCTTGCCGCCGTCGTCGGCGGGATGGCTCTTGCCGGCGACGACGAGCTGCAGGGGCCGGTCCTCGTCGAGGAGCAGCGACCGCAGCCGGTTCTCGTCGCGCAGCATGAGCGTGAGCCGCTTGTAGGTCGGTACGCGCCGCGCGAAGCCCACGGTGAGTACGTTCGGGTCGAACACCTCGTCGACCCAGCCGAGTTCGGCGGCGGTGGCGCCGCGTTCGATCCAGGACGCGCGCAGCCGTCGCCGCACCTCCGCGACGAGTTGCCCGCGCAGCGTGTTGCGGGTGTCCCACAGTTCCTGCGACGGAACGGTCTGCAGCAGTTCCCACCCGCGGGCCTCCTCGACCCGGTCGGGACCGGCGAGCCGGTTCGCCAGGGCGATCCATTCGCGGGCGGCCCAGGTAGGGGCGTGCACGCCGTTGGTGACCGATCCGATCGGCACCTCGTCGGCGTCGAAGCCGGGCCACAGCCCGTCGAACATGCCGCGGCTGACGCGACCGTGCAGCTTGGAGACGCCGTTGCTGCGCTGACCGAGCCGCAGACCCAGGTGCGCCATGTTGAACACGTGCGGGTCGGATTCGCGGCCGAGCGCGAGGATCCGGTCGACGGTCAGGCCGGGCAGCAGCGAGGACTCGTTCTCCCCGTTCGGCCCGGAGAAGTAGTGCCGCACCAGGTCGATCGGGAACCGGTCGATGCCGGCGGGGACCGGGGTGTGGGTGGTGAAGACGGTTCCGGCGCGCACGGCCGAGAGTGCTTCGTCGAAGTCGAGGCCCGTGGTGGTGACCAGTTCGCGGATGCGCTCGGCGCCCGAGAAGCCGGCGTGGCCCTCATTCATGTGGAAGACCTCGGGGTCGGGCACCCCGTGGATGCGCGTGTAGGCGCGCACGGCCCGCACGCCGCCGATGCCGGCGAGGATCTCCTGCTTGATGCGGTGGTCCTGGTCGCCGCCGTAGAGGCGGTCGGTGACACCGCGCAGTTCCTCGTCGTTGGCGGCGATGTCGGAGTCGAGCAGCAGCAGCGGCACCCGCCCGATCTGTGCGATCCACACGCGCGCGGCCAGCTCGCGGTTCCCGGGCACGGTGACGGTGACCAGCGCGGGGCTGCCGTCGGATTCGGTGAGCAGCCGCAGCGGCAGACCCTGCGGGTCGTAGGACGGGTAGTGCTCGCTCTGCCAGCCGTCGGCGGTGAGGGACTGCCGGAAATAGCCGGAGCGGTACAGCAGTCCGATCCCGACGAGCGGCAGCCCGAGGTCGGAGGCCGCCTTGAGGTGGTCGCCGGCGAGGATGCCGAGGCCGCCGGAGTAGTTCGGCAGGACCTCGCTGACACCGAATTCCATGGAGAAGTAGGCGATCCCCGTCGGCATGTCCTTGCCGCGGGCCTGCTGTTGCTGGTACCAGCGCGGCCGGGCCAGGTACTCGTCGAGGTCCGCGGCGGCGGCATCGAGCCGCTGCACGAAGTCCGGGTCGGCGGCGAGTTCGTCGAGCCGCGACGGCGGCACCTCGCCGAGCAGCCGGACCGGGTCGTGCCCCACGAGTTCCCACAGGGCCGGGTCGACGGTTGCGAACAGGTCCTGGGCCGGCGGATGCCAGGACCACCGCAGGTTGGCGGACAGTCTTTCGAGCGCGGCCAGCCGCTCGGGAAGGTGGGCTCGTACGGTGAACCGACGCAAGGCTTTCACCCCGCGAAGACTACCGAGTTTCCGGCGTTTCGCGACGCAACGGGCTGTGACGTCCGTCCAGCGGCCGGACCGCCGCCGGGCGGGCCGGTGAGCGCCCCGCGGATTCCCGCGCGGGACAGGCAAACCGGCCGCATGATCGGCCGTGAATCCGCACCTCGATTACGGTTGAGTGCGAACCCACCGCGCGGTTCGCGTCCGGTTCCCACCGGCCCGACACGGAAACGGAGTACATGTGACAGGTCGTCTCGCCATCGACGACGTCCAGCCCCAGATCGCGGGTGGACGCTATCCGGTCAAGGCCGTCGTCGGCGAAGTCGTGCCGGTGTCCGCGGTGGTGTGGCGGGAGGGGCACGATGCGGTCGCCGCAACACTCGCCGTGCGCGGACCGGGGACCGATCCGGAGACCGAGGGCAGGCTCGTCCGCATCCCGATGGTGCCCGGGGCGATGCCCGACACCTTCCACGCGACGTTCACCCCGACCAGCCCGGGGACGTGGACGTACCGCGTGGAGGCGTGGAGCGATCCGGTGTCGACCTGGCGGCACGCGGTGGACGCGAAGATCTCCGCCGGTCAGGGCGCCGAGGATCTCGCGAACGACCTCGAGATCGGCGCCGCGATGTTCGAGAAGGCCGCGAAGACGGTGCCGCGCGGCAACCGGCCCACACTGCTCGCCGTCGCCGCATCGCTCCGGTCCCCGCGGGCGCTCGCGGAACGGGTGGCGCCGGCCTTCGCCGCGGACATCACCGAGATCCTGCGCGCGCATCCGCTGCGCGAACTGGTCACCCGCGGGCGGGCGTTCACCGCGCTGGCGGACCGCCGGCGCGCCCTGTTCGGCTCCTGGTACGAGTTCTTCCCGCGTTCGACGGGCGGCTGGAACGAGGACGGCACCCCGCGCCACGGCACGTTCGCGACCGCCGCCGCGGATTTGCCGCGGATCGCGGCGATGGGCTTCGACGTGGTGTATCTGCCCCCGATCCATCCGATCGGCAAGATCAACCGCAAGGGACCGAACAACAGCCTCGTCGCCGGGCCCGGGGACGTGGGTTCGCCGTGGGCCATCGGATCCGAGGAGGGGGGCCACGACGCGATCCACCCGGAGCTGGGCACCGATCGGGACTTCCGCGAGTTCGTCGCCCGCGCAGCCGAACTCGGTCTCGAAGTGGCGTTGGACCTGGCGTTGCAGTGCGCGCCCGACCATCCGTGGGCGGCGGAGCATCCCGAGTGGTTCACGGTGCTGCCGGACGGCACGATCGCCTACGCGGAGAACCCGCCGAAGAAGTACCAGGACATCTATCCGGTCAACTTCGACAACGACCGCGACGGTATCTACGCCGAGGTGCTGCGCGTGGTGCGGCACTGGGTCGCCCGCGGGGTGAAGATCTTCCGGGTCGACAACCCGCACACCAAGCCCCCGGACTTCTGGGAATGGCTGATCGCCGAGGTCAAGCGCACCGATCCCGACGTGCTGTTCCTGTCCGAGGCGTTCACCCGGCCCGCCCGCATGTACGGGCTGGCCCGCCGTGGATTCACCCAGTCCTACACGTACTTCACGTGGCGGGAAACCAAGTGGGAACTCACCGAGTTCGGGCAGGAACTGGCCGCGAAGGCCGACGAGGCCCGGCCGAACCTGTTCGTGAACACCCCGGACATCCTGCACGAGACGCTGCAGCGCGGCGGCCCCGGCATGTTCGCGCTGCGCGCGGCCCTGGCCGCGACCCTCGCCCCGACGTGGGGGATGTATTCCGGGTACGAGCTGTACGAGCACGTCGCGCTGCGACCGGGCAGCGAGGAGTACCTGGATTCGGAGAAGTACCAGCTGCGGCCCCGCCGGTTCGAGGAGGCACGCCGCCGCAGTGAATCGCTGGAACCGTGGATCGCGGCACTGAACCGGATCCGCCGGGCGCATCCGGCGCTGCAGCAGCTGCGCAACATCCATTTCCACCACATCGACAACGACGCGCTGATCGCCTACTCGAAGTTCGATCCGACGACGGGAGACGCGGTGCTCACCGTCGTCAACCTCGATCCGTACGCCGCCGAACAGGGCACCCTGTGGCTGGACATGCCGGCGATCGGACGCGACTGGCACGAACACCTCACCGTCCACGACGAGGTCAGCGGCGAGGAATACCACTGGGGCCAGGCGAATTTCGTGCGGCTCGAGCCGTGGCGGGCCGTCGCACACATTCTCGTGTTGCCCCCGATCGGGGTGCCTGCGCGCACCACCCTCGCCTACAGGAGGTAGCCGTGACCCCGGAGAAAGGCTCCACCCCGAACCGAGCGGACTCCCCCGCCGTCTCGACCCGCCGGCACGCGCCGGCGCCCGATGACCTGGCGCGCCTCGCCGCCGGCGAACATCACGACCCCCATTCGATTCTCGGGGCGCACCCGCACGCGGAGGGCACCCTGATCCGCACGCTGCGTCCCGGCGCGGAGAAGGTCGCGGTCCGCATCGGCGACGTCGACCACCCGCTCGAGCCGGTCGGGTCCGACGTGTTCAGCGCGCTCGTTCCGGTGCACGACCCGGCCGACTACCGGCTGGTGGTGACCTACCCGTTCGACCACACCGTCGTCGTCGCCGACGGCTACCGGTTCCTCCCGACGCTCGGCGAACTCGATCTGCACCTGTTCGCGGAGGGCCGCCACGAACGACTGTGGGAGATCCTCGGCGCGCACCCCCGCTCGTACGACACCCCGGACGGCACGGTCACCGGCACGTCGTTCGCGGTGTGGGCGCCCGGGGCGCGCGGGGTGACGGTGACCGGCGACTTCGACATGTGGGGCGGACGGACCGCACCGATGCGGGTGCTCGGGTCGAGCGGCGTGTGGGAACTGTTCGTCCCCGACGTCCACCCCGGCGCCCTGTACAAGTTCCGGGTGCACGGTCGCGACGGCTCGGTGCGCGAGAAGGCGGATCCGATGGCCTACGCGGCCGAGGTCCCGCCCGCGACCGCGTCGGTGGTGACGACGTCGCGGCACGTCTGGCACGACGACGAATGGCTCGAAGCGCGGGCACGCTCCCAGCCGTGGCAGGAACCGGTGAGCGTCTACGAGGTGCATCTCGGATCGTGGCGGCCGGGGCTGGGCTATCTCGAATTGGCCGACCAACTCGCCGAGTACGTGACCGAGACCGGGTTCACCCACGTCGAACTGCTGCCCGTCGCCGAGCATCCCTTCGGCGGCTCCTGGGGTTATCAGGTCACGTCGTACTACGCCCCGACCTCCCGGTTCGGCACCCCGGACGAGTTCCGCGAGTTCGTCGATCGGCTGCACCGGGCCGGGATCGGCGTGATCATGGACTGGGTTCCCGCCCATTTCCCGAAGGACGACTGGGCACTCGCCCGGTTCGACGGGAGCCCGCTGTACGAGCATCCCGACCCCACGCGCGGCGAGCAGCTCGACTGGGGCACCTACGTGTTCGACTACGGCCGGCGCGAGGTCCGCAACTTCCTGGTGGCCAATGCCCTCTACTGGGTCGAGGAGTTCCACATCGACGGCCTGCGCGTCGACGCGGTCGCATCGATGCTGTATCTGGACTACTCGCGGCCGCACGGCGGCTGGACCCCGAATATCCACGGCGGTCGCGAGAACCTGGAGGCGGTCGCGTTCCTGCAGGAACTCAACGGCACCGTGCACAAGCTGCATCCGGGTGTGGTCACCGTCGCCGAGGAGTCCACGGCGTGGCCCGGGGTGACGCGCCCGACCAACGTGGGCGGGCTCGGGTTCGACATGAAGTGGAACATGGGCTGGATGCACGACACGCTCGGCTTCGTCTCCCGCGATCCCGTGCACCGCACCTACCACCATCACGAGATCACCTTCTCGCTGATGTACGCGTGGAGCGAGAACTTCATGCTGCCGATCAGCCACGACGAGGTCGTGCACGGCAAGGGCACGCTGTGGACCCGGCTACCCGGCGACGACTTCACGAAGGCAGCGGGACTGCGCACCCTGCTGGCGTACATGTGGGCGCACCCCGGTAAGCAGTTGCTGTTCATGGGACAGGAATTCGGGCAGGTCGCGGAGTGGTCGGAGGAACGGGGCCTGGACTGGTGGCAGCTCGACGACGAACACACCGGCGCCCTGCACGGAGGGATCCGGCAACTGGTCGGCGACCTCAACCGCACCTATCGCGAGCAGCCCGCGCTGTGGACGCTGGACACCTCCCCCGGCGGCTACTCGTGGATCGACGCCAACGATGCGGTGAACAACGTGCTCAGTTTCCTCCGGTACGGAAGCGACGGCTCGATCGTCGCGTGCCTGTACAACTTTTCCGGGAGCACTCACGCCGACTATCGTGTCGGATTACCCGAAACGGGTCGGTGGGTGGAAATCCTCAATACGGATGCGACCGCCTACTGCGGCAACGGGACCGGAAATCTCGGTGCCGTGACGGCGACGGCGCACTCCTGGCACGGACGCCCGGCATCGGCTCGGGTGACCCTGCCCGCCCACGGTGCGATCTGGCTGGCACTGCACCGATGACCGCGGTCCTCCGACGACAGGAGCGATCGTGACAAGGACGGGCTGGGCTGCGCGGTTGGCGCTCGGAGCGCTGGCGACTGCCCTGCTGGCGGGGTGCGCGGGCAAGGTCGAGGGCACCGCCGTCTCGATCTACGACAACCCGTTCACCGTCGCCGGCCTGCCCGTGTCGTCCGGCCCGTCCGGTCCCCGAAGCGGAGTCCCGGACGCGGCGGTCACCATCGAGAACGGCAACGGCGGCGAGGTCGACGCCCTCGTGGGCAACGCGATCACCGACATCGAGGCGTACTGGGAGCGCACCTTCGGGTCAATCGCGAAGGGGTCGTTCGAACCCGTCTCGACGCTGCTGTCGTGGGATCCGTCCGAACGGCGCGGACCCGACTTCTGCGGCGAATCCACCTTCGACTTCATCAACGCCGCGTACTGCGCCGGCGACGACGTGATCGGGTGGGACCGGGAGTTCCTGCTTCCCGAGCTGATCGACACGTTCGGTCCGATGTCGGTGGTGATGGTGCTGGCCCACGAGTACGGGCACGCCATCCAGTACAAGTCCGGCATCGTCTCCGACGACGACCCGGGCATCGTGTTCGAGCAGCAGGCGGACTGTTTCGCCGGCGCGTTCATCCGCCACGTCGCCGAGGGCAATTCGGAGCACTTCCAGCTCAACACGTCGGACGGACTCAACTCGGTGCTCGCGTCGATGGTTCTGTTCCGCGACGTCGATCCCAACGATCCCGATGCCGTTCACGGTTCGGCGTTCGAACGCGTCACCGCCATGCAGATCGGGTTCTCCGACGGCGCCCGGTCCTGCACCCGCATCGACGCCGCCGAGATCGAGTCCCGCCGCGCCGATCTCCCGCAGTTCTTCGACAGCAGCGACGACGGGGAGCTTCCCGTCACCGCCGAGTCCGTCCAGCAGATCCTGCGCTCGTTCGACTACGTGTTCGGATTGTCGTCGCCGCCCGAGCTGGATCTGTCCGGTTCCGATCTCGGCTGCCCCGACGCGAAGGCGACCGCACCGGTGTCCTACTGCCCGGCGACGAACACGATCGGCGTCGATCTGGAGGACCTCGCCGAACGCGGGGCTGCTCCCGAATCCGGGTCGGGTCCGTTCGAGGCGGACGTCCGGGGCGACTACAACGCCTACGTGCTGCTCGCCTCGCGATACGCGCTCGCGGTGCAGCGAGAGGCCGGGGCGTCGTTGACCGACCCGCAAACCGCGCTGCGGACGGCGTGCCTGGCCGGCGCGATCAGCGCCGCACTGAGCCCGACGAACACCGACCTGACGAACAATCCGGACGAGGACCTCGTGTGGTTGTCGCCCGGGGACCTCGACGAGGCCGTGTCCGGTCTGCTCAGCGACGGTCTCGCCGCGAGCGACGTCAACGGCAACACCATTCCCAGCGGCTTCGCCCGCGTCGACGCCTTCCGCACCGGTGTGCTCCGCGGTGAGACGGGCTGCACCGGCCGCTACAACTGACAGCAGTTACAACAGGCGAACGGCCTGGTCACGGTAGTGCCGTGACCAGGCCGTCGGCCTGAGTGCCGGTGGTTCAGTACAGCGCGGACGCCAGCTTCCGTCGCGCGGCGACGACGAACGGCTCGGCGGGATCGAAGAGCTCGAACAGCTCCAGCAGCCGGGTGCGCGCGGCCGTCTTCTCGTCCCCGGCGCTGCGGGAGACGAATGCGATCAGACGGGCGAACGCCTTCTCCGGGTCCTGCGCGAACAGCTCGGCATCGGCAGCGGCGAGCTGGGCGTCCAGGTCGGCCGGCGCGGCGTCGGCACGCTCGATCGCGTCGGCGGGCACCTCCTGAGCGCGCGCGAGGAACCGCACCTGACGCACCGCAGCGAGCGCTTCGGTGTTGTTGGGCTCCGAGTTGAGGATCAGGTTGTAGGCGGCTTCGGCACCGGCCAGATCGCCGGCGTCGAGCGCCTGCTCCGCCGCGACGAATCGCGGGTCGGGCGGGGTCTCCTGCGGTTCGCCCGTCGGCGGACCCGACAGCTTTCCGGCGACGGCGTTCTGGATCGCGCCGATCCATTCACGCAGCGCCGATTCGGGCTGCACTCCCTGGAAGTCGGCGAGCGGCTGGCCGGCGGCGATCGCGACGACCGTCGGCACCGACTGGACACCGAACGCCTGGGCGATGCGCGGGTTGGCGTCGACGTCCACCTTCGCGAGGACCCAGGTGCCGCCGCTCTCGTGCGCGAGCTTCTCGAGGACCGGGGACAGCTGCTTGCACGGCTGGCACCAGGTCGCCCACAGATCCACGATGACCGGGACCTGCATGGAACGCTGCAGCACCTCGGCCTCGAACGTGGCCTCGGTGACGTCGATGACGGGTGCGAGCCCGCCGGGGGCGGCGCCGTCGCCGGACGGGGGCGGGGGTGGGGGCGCGGAGGCCCTTTCCTTCAGCGGTGCGAGATCCACCGCGCCGGAGATCGCCGCTGCTGCCGCGGCGGAACGTGCTGGACGGGAACCGGGTCGAGTCACGCCGTCCAGTCTGTCACGTTTCGGGGGTACCTCGCCGCCCGGTCAGGACAGTGCGGGCTCGGTTTCGCGCGCCGCGGAATCGGAAAGCTCGCCGAGGCGGCCTGTGCGCACGGCCCAACGCTCGAAGACGACGGTGCCGAACGGCGGGACACTCGAGACCAGCGCGAGGAAGGTCGTCTTCAGGTCCCACTTGAGCGACCACGCGGTTGCGAGCGCGACGACGACGAACAGCATGAATCCGGCGACCCCGTGCACCATGCCCGGGATCCGGATGGCCTCCTCGTGTCCGAGCACCCACTTGAAGAACATCGCGATCAGCAGGGCCAGCCAGGTGATCGCTTCCCAGATCGCTACGAGCCGGAATCGCTTCGCGGGGGTGGACAGGTCGAGGAGGTTCGTCATGGTCGCCATTGTGCCCGAGTCCTACGACGACCCGTCGTTGCCGTGAGGGACATCACCACCCCGCCGCGATGCGCCCGGACCGTGACGGGTGTAAAGGAGACGGCCCCCGACCGGGGAGTCCGTAGCGAGAAACAGGTACCTTCCGCGGGTCATTCGACCGGTGCGGGACTTCTGGCCGTACGCGACCATATCTCCTGCCAATGAGCTGCCACCCACCGCGAAATCCGGGTTCTCCACTGCTCCGACACCGCTCGCCGACGCACTTCGGACCGACCCTTCGCGCGACCACACGGAAGGGACTTGCACCGATGACGACCACCGCGACGACCGGCCGGCCCCTGGAACCCCACGATGTGGGCGGTGGAGGCACGCAGGAGGCGCCGGGAGTCCACCACCGGCCGACACTCGTGCGTCGGCGGCATTTCCCGGGGACCAGCGTGCAGGCGCAACTCCTGTCCCGATCGGTCCGGATGACGCTGCGCCCCGTGCTGTCACTGTGGGCGCGCGCGTCCGCATTGCCGTGGCCCGCCGACTTGATCGACTCCGTGGGAAATCTGTTGCCGCCGATCGAAGGCACCCGATGCCGGCCCGCGAAGCTCCCGAACTGCGAGGGACTCTGGGTCGAAACCCCCGACGTCGGTTCCGGCCGTGTCGTCCTCTACCTGCACGGCGGCGCCTTCCTGTGCTGCGGAGTACGCACTCATAGGCGGCTCGTCTCGCGAATTTCCGCCGAGGCGCAGGCGCCGGTGCTGATGGTCGACTACCGCATGCTGCCGGCCCACTCGATCGACGACGCGGTCGACGACAGCGTCGACGGTTACCGTGCGCTTCTGGCCGCGGGCTGGCATCCCGAACAGATCGTGATCGCAGGGGACTCCGCGGGAGGCTACCTGTCGTTCATGGTGCCGCTGCGTCTGCGCGACGAGGGCCTCCCCGCACCCGCCGCGGTCGTGGCACTGTCGCCGCTCACGGAGTTGGATCCGGGTCGCAAGCTGGCTCACCCCAACGCGGATCGATGCGCGCTCCTGCCGGTCAGCGCCGCGGCGGAACTCTTCAGGCTCGCCCGGAACATCGAGGCACGGAAAGCCATGGACCCGGGCGCGCAGGCCCGGATGTGCCCGGTGGACCACGATCTTCGTGACATGCCCCGCACGCTGATCCAGGTGGGATCGGACGAACTGTTGCTGCCGGATGCCGAAGTGATGGCAGAGCGGCTGGCCGAGGCCGGTAACGAATGCGAGCAGCAAGTCTGGGAGCGGCAACTGCACGGGTTCCAGTCGGCAGCCGATCTCCTGCCCGAGTCCAGGCGCGCGATCGCCGAAATCGGCCGGTTCATCCGGCATGCTGTCCCGGATGGGCTGCTCGACGTAGGGCTTCCGGATGGTTCCTGCGATTCGTGAGCACCGAGGCGGTGCGGGCAGCGCGGCCGCTTCTCTCCGGATGACAGGTCGCCCCGGATGACAGGTCGCCCGGGGCGAGTGGTCTCAGGCCCGGCGAGCGGCGAGACCGGTACTCATCGCTCGGCCCTGGTTTGCTCGGCGGCCCTGGTTTGCTCGGACTTGGTCGGCAGCCAGTCGAGGACGGTCCGCATCGCGTTCCCGAAATAGTCCGGTGCGGTGATCGGCCAGTCGTGGCCTCCCGCGACCGTGAAGACCGGTGGCCTACCCAGGGAATCTCGAAGAGCTTCGAGACGCGCACGCGTGACCAAGCGGTCGCCGCGGCTCCACAGCAGTGACACCGGCAGGGGTCGTGCGGCGATCCGGTTCAGCTCGGCGACCAGGTACCCGCCCGAGGTGATCGGAGCGCTGGGCCGGATCGGCCGGGGATCACGGACGCTGTTGCACATGGTGATCGTGTGGCGAGGCAGGACGGTCGTGGCACGCATCCGGTGCGGCAGGGACTTCCTGTCACCGAGCTGGGACGCGGCGCTCCTGGTCTCCGGCCACGGCCCTCCACCCACCGAGTTCACCAGGACGAGGCGTGCTACGCGATCCGGATCCGCGTCGGCGGCCTGGATGGCGATCGCTCCCCCGAACGAGTGCCCGACGAGAGTCACGGGACCGAGATCGGCAGCGTCCAGGAACCGGCCGAGCCAGGCAGAGCAGTCCCGCAGCGTCCGTCGATCGAGTGGACGGCCCGCCACTCCCGCGAAGCCCGGTATCAGCGGGGAGTAGACACGGTATCTGCGGGCAAGCCGCTCGAGGGCGTGACGGTACGTCAAGGGTGTCGATCCCCCACCCGGAACGAAGACCAAGGGAGCTCCTTGTCCGAGCACGCCGCACACCCCCGTCCCGGCGTCGAGTCGAACAGTTGTCCAGGGCATCGCCGCAGGGTTGTCGACGGCTCGGGTCATCGGCGATCGGTGTGGGTGGTGCATCGGGTCGGCCTTCGATCGAATTGGTGAGGCGAATCACACGATGCCCCCACCGCCGCGCGGAAGCGACGGCCGAAATACCTGGAGACATACCTGTATCTACAGAGATGCCCTAGTCATGCGACTGCTCCGCGACCCAGGCCGCGACCTGCGCCCGGGAGGTGAAGCCGAGTTTGGCCAGGATGTGCTCCACGTGACCTTGGGCGGTACGAGGTGAGATCACGAGGCGACTGGCGATGGCCTGGTTCGTCAGGCCTTCCCCGATGAGGGCTGCGACCTGGCGTTCCCTCTTGGTCAGTCGCGCCGGCGCGTCGGATCTCGTCGCGGAGGCGGCCGGCGGTCGCTCGTGGAGGGCGTAGGCGATGGCCGCGTCGAAGCCGAGCTGCTCACCTTCCCGGTGGGCCGCCTCGAAGGTTCTGTCGCCGAGTCCCTCCCGGGCCCTGCGGGCACATTCGTCGTGGTGGACAACGAGGGTCGAGTGAATGATCGGAGAGATGCCGACCTCCCGCGCCAGCCCGTCCGCGGCGCCCATGAGAACTGCGGCCCGACGCGCATCGCCCCGGTCGAAGCTGATCCAGGCCAGCGCTTCGAGGCAGGCTGCCACGTTGTGGGGGTTGCGGACCTGCCGGGAAGTCTGCAGTGACTCTTCGAGGAGCGGGACGGCCCGATCGACGTCACCCTGCTGCCACAGAACCACTCCGAATGAGAACAGCGAATACGTTCTGTAGATCTTCTCCTCGTGCATTCC
Organism: Rhodococcus sp. O3; assembly: GCF_048897285.1. Classification (NCBI taxonomy): domain Bacteria; kingdom Bacillati; phylum Actinomycetota; class Actinomycetes; order Mycobacteriales; family Nocardiaceae; genus Rhodococcus; species Rhodococcus sp. O3. Next base: position 1,774 of record NZ_JBMBTE010000109.1, on the reverse strand, counting down.
GGTGATCGCGAGGGCCCGCTCGTGGCATTCGATCGCCTGCTCGGTCATCCCGGACAGCCCGTAGGCCGTCGCGAGTGCGACCAGGGCGGAGATCTCGGACGCCCGCTCGCCGCATGCGTCGAATCCTGCGCGGGCGGATTCGAGCTGGGTGCACACGTGTTCGAGATCCCCGCTGAGGAGACCGAGCGTGCCGTCGGCGAAGGACACGTACGCGCGCATCAGGGGGTCGGTGGTCTGCTTGGCGAGCGTGCGTGCTTGCTCGACGAGCGCCGTCCCGGCGGAGAAGTCCCCCTGGATGTTCACCACCACGCTTGCGGCGTAGAGCGCCTTGACCCAGTCGAGGGTGAGTGGGCCACTGTAACGAGCCAGCAACCGGTCGTACCAGCGCCGCGCCTCGCTGTAGATGCCCTGGGAGGTCCAGAACCTGAACAATGCGGCGGCGATGCGCAGTCCTGCCGCGGGATCGTCTTCGAGGCCGAATTCGAGGGCCTCGCGCAGGTTCGGTTGTTCCTGTTTCAGAAGGGCGATCCAGTCGAGCTGACGGGCACTGACCCACTCGGCCTCCGCCTGCCGCGCCATCGCCTCGAACCACTCCATGTGCCGGCGGCGCACGGCCGGGGCCTCACCGGATTGCTCGAGCTTCTCGACGCCGTAGTCGCGCAGCGTCTCGAGCATCCGGAAACGCACCACCGACCCCGTCTCCTCCCGGATCAGGATCGACTTGTCCACCAGGGAGGTCAGCGTGTCGAGGACCTCTCCCACCGTCAGACCCTCCCCGCACACGTGCTCGGCGGCATCGAGGTCGAAACTGCCCGCGAACACCGACATCCGTCCCCACACCAGTTGTTCGGTGGCGGTGCACAATTCGAAGCTCCAGTCGATGCACCACCGCAGGGTCTGCTGCCGCGTCGGCACACCCCGGCCGCCGCGGGTCAGCAGCACGTAGCGGTCGGTCAATCGGTCGAGGATCTGCTCGGGCGAGAGCGCCCGCAACCGGGCCGCGGCCAGCTCGATCGGCAGCGGCAACCCGTCGACCCGGTGACAGATCCGCGCCACCGTCGCCGCGTTGTCCTCCGTGAGCGCAAAACCCGGCACCGCGGCCGCGGCCCGGTCGACGAACAACTTCACCGCGTCGAAGCGGGACAGCGCCCGCACCGAGGACGGCCCGTGCTCCGGATCCGGCACCGCCAGCGGGGGAAGCGCCAGGACCGCCTCCCCGCCGAGTCCCAACGGCTCGCGGCTGGTGGCCAGGATCCGCACCCCCGGACACCGTCGCAACAGCAACTCCACCAGCTCGGCGGACGCGTCGACCACGTGCTCGCAGTTGTCGAGCACCAGCAGCATCTGCCGCGGGACCAGGAACTCGACCAGCACCTCCCGCCTCTGTCTGCCCGACTGGTCCCGCAGCCCCACCGCCGCGGCCACCGCCTCCACCATTGCCGCCCCGTCGTGCAGCTCACCGAGTTCGACCAGCCGCACCCCGTCGGCGTAGTCGCGCTGCACCGACGCCGCCACCCGCACAGCCAGCCGAGTCTTGCCGACGCCGCCGATCCCGGTCAGCGTCACCAGCCGCGACCCGGTCAGTAGGTTCTTCGCGGCGGTGAGCTCGTCCCGGCGGCCGACGAAACTGGTCAGATCCAGCGGCAGATCGCCGGTCGCGCCTGGCGGAGCGGACACCGCGAATCCGCGACCCGGCGGTACTCGCTCAGGATCCCCGACCGATCCGGGCACTCCGGACCGGACGGCCCCGGACTCGACGGCCCCGGTCTCGACG
>NZ_JBMBTE010000108.1:0-15942 GCF_048897285.1 Rhodococcus sp. O3 | reverse complement strand
TCGTCGTCCGCGAACACCAGGTGCAGCGGCGCCCACGCGTTCAGGGCGTCGATCACCTCGTCGGGCGCGGCGTCGCCGGACAGCCACACGCCCGCCCACAGGGTCAGGGTCAGGCTCGGGGAACTCACCGGCACAGCATACGGCGGCACGTCACACCGGCACCTCGGCGTGGCAGCCGCAACGGCACCACACCGTGTCCTAACGTCGTCGGTCGTGAGCCCACGCGACATGTACGGCGGCGACATCTACGCCGGTCACACCCGCACCCGCAAGCCCACGGTCCCGGAACTGGCGGCCGAGAAGGATCTCGTCGTCGAGGACGCCGCCTCGGGCTGGTGCGGCGCCGTCGTGGGCTTCGAACGCACCTACGACGGGGACTTCGTGCGCCTCGAGGACGGGCAAGGTCGCACCCGCCTGTTCGCGATGCGCCCCGCCGCCTTCCTCGTCGACGGCAAGCCGGTCACGCTGGTGCGGCCGAAAGCCCGCCCGGCCGCGCAGAAACCGGAGCGGTCCGCGTCCGGGTCGACTCGCGTCGAGGGACTGAAGGCGCGGGTCGCGCGCGGTAGCCGCATCTGGGTCGAGGGCGTGCACGACGCCGCGCTCGTCGAACGGGTGTGGGGTCACGACCTGCGTGTCGAAGGGGTGGTCGTCGAACAACTCGAGGGCCTCGACAACCTCGCCGAGCGGCTCGCCGAGTTCGAACCGGGACCGGGCCGGCGGATCGGGGTGCTCGCCGACCACCTCGTCGCCGGGTCCAAGGAGGAACGGCTGACCGCGAACCTCGGCCCGTACGTCATGGTCACCGGCCACCCGTACATCGACGTGTGGGAAGCGGTGCGGCCCAAGACCCTGGGCATCGCGGCGTGGCCGAAGGTGCCGCGGGGGCAGGACTGGAAGACCGGGGTGTGCCGGGAGCTGGGCTGGGGCAGCCCGCAGGACGGCTGGCGCCGCGTCTACGGTGCGGTGTCGTCGTTCCGGGATCTCGAGGCGCCGCTGATCGGCGCCGTCGAACGGCTCGTGGACTTCGTGACCGAACCCGGGGAGAGCTGAGCCGCCCGACGCGCCGGTGCGCTCGTCGGGGTCCGCACCCGTCGGCGTCGAACCCGGTCAGCGACCGCCGGTCTCGGGTGCGGGTTCGGCCTCGCCCGTTCCGGGCAGCCCGGCCCCGACGCCACCGACATCGGTGATGGTCCAGTCCGACGCGCGGTCCATCGTCACCCGGTAGGTCGCGGTGGCCGCCACCCCGTCCGGGGTCTGCTTGCTCTTCGACACCATGTCGACGAACACCTGCACGACGAAGGTGTCGCCGTCGTTGCTCGCCACCTCGGCAGCGAGCAGACGAGCGGTCGAGGTGTACTCCATCTGGGTCAGCCACGGCGCGACGACGTTCACGGCCCCCTCGAGCTTCGGCACGAGTTGCTCGCTGACACCGTCGGTGAGCGCGGCCCGCCAGGCGTCGAGATCGCGGAAGTCGACCTCGGAGACGCTCAGCGCGTAGTCGGAGGCGACGGCCTCGGCCTCGGCCTCGGTGTCCAGCCGGCTCTGCAGGGCCTGCAGTTGCTCGGACGAGTCGTCGGTCGCCCACAGCACCCCGAAGGTCACCGCGGCGACGAGCGCGAGCACCGCGACGACCGCGACGGTGCGGATCGACGACCACCACGGGCCGCGCCCGGTCCCGGCCGTGGCCGTCGCGGTCGGTGCGGCCGCGGCCGGATCCTGTTCGGTGACATCGGTGTTCGAGGTCGGGCCGGAGTTCGACATGACGCTGTCTTCCTTCTTCATCGGGGCACGCTCACGGTGAACCGGACGCTGTCGCCCGGCATGGTCGCGATGGCCTGTTCGAGCAGGGTACCGAGGTCCATCCGCCCCACCACGGAACCGGTGGCCTGGGTGACGGGCCGGAGCGCGACCCCGATCGCACCGAGTTCGGGTGCGAACCTCCGGAGGAAATCGGCGAGTTCGATCTCCTCCTCGCGCCACGAGCCGAGGATCTCCTCGCCCTTCAGCACCGAGGATCCTTCGAACAGATACTCGTACGAGATACCGAGGGTCTCACCGAACTGATCCAGCATGGGAGGAGCGGAGACCATCGCCGGTCGCACCCACTCCACATCGCCCATCATCCACATCAGGTCGCTCAGAACGGTTTCCAGCGATCCCTCGTGCCGGGTCAGGGTGGACAGCAACAACTCGGCACCGCGACCCGCCGCGGGCATCGTCTCCTCGAGTCCTTCCACCGACTCGGTGAACGTGGCCACGAGTTCGTTCAGCGACTCCGCATCGGTCTGCTCGAGCAGTTCCGAGGTCGTCGCGAGGAGATCGGGCACCGAGGTCGGGAGTTCGACGACCTCGGTCAGGTGCGCACCGTCCTCGAGATAGGGACCCTCGGCCGACGCCGGGACGAACGAGAACACCGGTTCGCCCAGCGACGACAGGTTCTCGACACGCATGGTGCTGTCCACGGGGATACGGTGCTCGGCCTCGTAGGAGAGGTTCATGCGCACGAACCCGTCGAGGTTCTCCAGGCCGTCGACGCGCCCGATGTTCACCCCGCGGTAGACCACCGACGATCCGGTGCGCAGACCCGCCGCGTCGCGCATGTCCACCACCGCGTGCAGGCGGCGCTGCGTCGGATCCATCTGCAGCACGCCGACCACGAGATACCAGGTGCCCAGAATCATCACCACGACCAGGGCGAGCGCGGACATCCACGCGGGAATACGGGTCACGGCAGAGCTCCGATCATGCGCAGGAGAACCAATCCGTCGGCCGCCGGGCCCCCCTCGTCGCCGGCGATCGTCACCTGACGGATGTCGATGCCGGGCTCGAGCAGGAAGGGGACCAGCTTCTCGTCGACGAGCTCGACCAGCTCGGCCGCGTTGCCCCGCAGCTCACCGGCAGTCGGCGACGGTTCGCGCAGCAACGGGGTGAGCAGTTCGAGATTGTCGTTGATGTGCGGGAGGCGGGGGATCAGCCACTCCAGGCCCGTGACCATCGTGTTGACGTCGATGACGATGTTGAGCACGGCTTCCATGAAGTAGGGCACCCGATCCAGGCGGCGCCGGGCGGTATCGGAGAACAGGAATCCCACCTCGTCGCGTGCGGCGTCGAGACGCTGGGACAGCTCGTCCGTCGCGACGACGATGCGATCGATCTGGTCGATGTTCGCGGCCGCGTCGCTCAGATCGGTGGAGATCGTCGCGGACAGCTCGCGGGTCTCCGCGGGGTCCTCGGGCAGCACCTCGTTCAGGCGCGCAATCGAATCCTGCAGCCGGGTGAGGCTGCCGCCGTTGACGAACATCGCGATCCGCTCGAGCATGTCCTCGATCTGCGGACCCGGATCCGTGTCGCTCAGCGGGATGGTGTCACCGTCCCGCAACGGAGCGCCGCTCCCGTCCTCCGGCGGCAGCAACGCGATGTAGATGTCGCCGAGCACGGTGTTCTGCCGCAGTTCGGCGCGCGTTCCCTCCGGCACGACCACCGACTCGCGCACGTCGATCCGCGCGACCGCGCTGTGCGCCTCGAGGTCGATCGCCCGCAGGGTGCCCACGGAGATGCCTTCGCTGCGGACGTCGGCTCCGGTCGGGAGGCTGAGCAGCGATTCGAACTCGAGATTCAGCCGGTAGGTCGGTCCCCGGACCCCGGAGCCGGGCAGGGCGTGGTCGCTGGGGTCGAAGCTGCAGCCGCACAAGGCAACCACGGCGGCGAGGACCACCCCGGCCAGACGGCGCGAGCGGGTGAACGAACGGGTCACGGTGTTGCTCCGATCGTCGACAGGACCAGCTGCGGCAGCGGCACCGACACCGAGCGGGAGGACACCACGGAGCAGCTGTCCGGGGCGACCTGCTCGAGGGCCGCGCAGGTCAGCGCCGCGTCGGGGGCCGGCACCTCGGCGCGGGCCGGATCGAGCTCGACGGACACCGACCCGGGCCGGGTCTGCACCATCGTCTCGAGCATCGTCACGGTGCCGGGGATCGTCGCGAGCAGCTCGCTGGAGTTCTCGGCCCCGGTGCGCAGCATCGTCAGCGTGGGCAGCGTGGAGTTCAGGGCGTTCATCAGGGAGGGGAAGTGCTCGTTGAACAGCCGGTCGAGTGGACCGACGGCCAGCGACAGCTTCTCGACCAGAATCTTCGCCACGACGAGCATCTGCTCGATACCGGCCAGACCGGGAGCGAACGTCTGGATGGTGGACTTGACGTTCTCCCAGTCGTCGGTGAGCAGGGTGGTCATCTCGGCGGAGTTGTCGAGGATCTGCCCGAGCTGGTCCATGAAGTTGTCCGGGGACGACAGCAGTTCCGCGAGGTCGCGCAGTTCGCGGTTCAGCGTCGGCCCGAGACCCTCGAATTCGCGTCCGGCATCCTTCAGGGCCGATTCGAGCGGCGCCGTTCCGTCGGGGCCACGCTCGGTCATCTGCCGGACGAGCTCCGAGAACGATCCGAGCGCCTCCGACACGCTGACCGGGGTGCGGGTGCGGGCGGTGTCGATGCACATCTCCGAGGTGAGGGCCGGGCCGGGGCGGGGATCGGCATCGACGAGTTCGACGCGGCGATCGGTGAGGATCGACGCGTTGGTGATGACCGCGCCCGTCTCGGCGGGCAGCTCCCGGTCGCCGACGGTCATGTCGACGCGCACGCGCGCACCGTCGGGTTCGATCCCGTCCACGGTCCCGACGGAGATCCCCCGGATGGTGACGGGAGAACCGGGATACAGACCGTAGGAGTCCTCGAACCAGGCGCAGATCGAGGAGGTGTCGTCACGGGAGGTCGCGGCGAACGCGGTCGCGCCGGCCACGGCCAGCGCCACCACCGTCACCGCCGGAACGAGGCGTCGTGAATTCACAGTCGGTGTTCGCATGTCAGCACCGTGTTCCCGGCATCGGGAGACAGACATCGGGTCGCTGGACCGTCAGTCCGCTCTGGTCGACAAGAGCCTGGCCTTCCGGCCCGGCGGCGGCCGCGAGTCCTGTGAGCGTCTCCCGCAGGGAGTTCGTCATGGACTCCACGGACGCCTGCAGTTCCGCGCCGCGCTCGCCGGCCTCCACGAGGTGGGGGATGATCGGTTCGACCTTCTCCTGGTAGGGGCCGCTGAGGAAGTCGAACAGCAGCCCGGCGAGTCCGGAGAGTCCGTCGGCGAAGATCTTCACGTCCTGGTGGGCTTCGACGATCTTCGGCCCGAGGATGGCGTAGCCCCGGATGATCTCGAGTGCGAGTTCCTTGTTGTCGTTGGCGGTGCGGAGGTACTCGTTGGACAGTTCGAGCAGACTCTCGATCTGGTCCTTCTGGTTCGACACGACGTCCATGACCGCTTCGAGATCGGTGACCGTGATGCGCACCGCATCCGGGGATTCGCCGAGCAGCGCGGCGGTCTTGTCCAGGGCCGAGCGCAACGCTCCGGTGTCGAGTTCCTCCACCACCGCGGTGGCCTCCTCGAACATGTCGTTCACCAGGAACGGCAGGGCCGCGCGATTCTGCGGGATGGGCTCGGTCAGCGGCTGCCTGCCCGCCGGGTGCACCGCGAGGTACAGACCGCCGATCGGCGTGAGCATCCGCACCGACACCGAGGTCTGGTCCCCGACGAAATGCTCGGAGTCGACGGTGAACTCGACGTCGACGTGGTCGTCGGCCAGGGTCAACCCGGTGACCGAGCCGACCGGGACACCCGCGATGCGCACGTCGTCGCCGGCGGCGAGTCCCGCGGACTCCGCCAGTTCCAGCCGGTAGGTCGAGGCCCCGATCGGACGCAGATAGAGCGCGAGCACGACGCCGGCGATCATAGCGAAGACGAGCAGGCCCGACAGCGCCCACCACATCTGGGTCCGGGGATCGGCGTCCTCGGATCCGAAATCGAGTCGTCCGAACATGCGGGTGCGCATCAGGCACCTCCGTTGCAGATGGTCAGGGGACGGCCCTCGAGCAGCACGTCGGCTTCGATCGGCAACTGCACCGCACCGTTGCTGCACTGCCGGGCCGCATCGACGCGCGGGACGAGGGAGTTGATCCCCTCGAAGATCCCGGGCAGCACCGACAGGGTGCTGATGGCCGTCGACGGATCCGGGATCACCTCGTCCACCCGGAGGATGAAGTCGTCGTTGCGCGCGAGGAAGTCCTCCTGGCCGGGGTAGGCGCCGAGACCGAGCTGGGCGAGCAGGTTCACGGTGCGGTCGACCTCCGACATCTCGAGGGCACCGAGCTTGGTCAGGGACAGGAACTCGGTCATGCGTGTCACCAGCGGGGTGAAGATCGAGTGGAAGACCTCGAGGATGTTCTCGAGGTTTTCGGACCGGCCTTCGAGTTGCTCGTCGAGGGCGGTGAAGTTGTCGAGGAGGGTGCTCATCAGGGCGCTGCGGTCTTCGGCGTAGGTGGCGAGTTCGGCGATGTCGCGCATGACCGGGGTCGGGCTGGATTCGCTGCCCTCGATCAGCGCGGCGACGTTGGTGGCCAGCCGGTTGTAGACGGCCGGATCCGCTTCGCGGAGAAGCGGTTTGAGGCCGTCGAAGACGGTGGTGATGTCGAACGAGTCGACGGTGTTCACCACCAGGCCGGCCGGGTCGAGTTCCTGGCCGCCCTCCTCGCTGCGATCGAGTTCGAGATAGCGCTGGCCCGTGAGGTTCTGGAACTTGACGAGGAGCCGGTCCGAGTCGCGCAGGCGGTACTCGTCGAGCACCGTGAAGTCGACGAGGGCGTGGTTGCCCTCCGACACCGAGATGTCGGTGACCTTGCCGATCTGCACGCCGCGCAGGCGCACATCGGCGTTCTCCTTCAGGCCGAACACGTCACCGAACTGAGCCTTGTAGGCGATGGTCGAGCCACCGACGGGGCGTTCGATCGCCTGCACGATCAGCACGACGATCAGGGCGACGACGGTCGCGAGCAGCGCCAGCCGGACCGCTGCCTGGCGGGGAGTTCTCATCGGGCACCCCCGGTGTTCTCGAGCGGAACGCGGAAGGCGGGGAAGGTGTCGACGAGCACGTCCACCCCCAGGACCACCCGGTCGCCCTGCTGGTGCAGGGCACCGTCGGCGCCGTCCACGAGCCTGGTGACCTGGTCGGGGGAGACGGTGCGCAGGCTCTGGTTCATCGGGATCAGAATGTCGAGCAGCATGTCCACGGCATCCGAGGTCGGTCCGAGGGCGCCGACGATCTCACCGGACAGCGCGAGCACGAGATGCGAGACCTCGGTGATCGTCTCGCTCGCCTGCTGTGTGCGGAAGTCGTCCTCGAGTTCCTCGACGGACGCGATCGCCGACAGGGTGTTCAGGGCCGACGGGGTGAACACGGCGACCCCCTCGGAGACATCGGCGAACTTCGGCAGCAGCTCGCTCAGCGGCTCGTTCTGGGTGCGGGCGATGTTGCGCATCACGAGCAGCGACGAGGCGAGCAGCGGCGCCATCTGCTGGGTCAGCTCGGCCGCGCTGTCGATCGAGTCCGACAACTGCGGCGTCACCACGTCGAGCAGGAGCCGGCCGGAGTCACGCAGCACCGTGGTGACGGTGTAGTCCCCGACGTCGCCGAGGGCGAGGGTGCTGCCCGGTCGGATCGGCTCTCCGCCCGGCATCGGGATGAGTTCGAGTGCGGTGGAACCGAAGATGTTCGACGAGACGAACCGGGTGTGCATCGTCGTGGACAGTTCGTCGACGTGGTTCTCGTCCACGCTGAGCGTGACGATCTGGTTCTGCGGCCCCTGGGGCTCGACGTCGATCACCGAGCCGATCGACATGCCCCGCAGGCGAACCGCGGTGTCGGTGGAGACGCCGTCTCCGAGATTCGATGCGGTGACCGCGAATTCGATCTCACCGGATCGATCGGGTTGCGTCGCGCACCAGGCCGCGGTGACGACGAGCGCGGCGGCGACGATCACCGCGAGCCCGCGGATCCGCAGGCCGCGGCGACCGGGCCCGAAGGCGGAATACTGTGCTGTGCTCACTTACTCCCTCACCCCGAGAAACTGATCGTCGCGTCGAGGCCCCACATCACGAGCGTGAGCACCATGTCGGTGGTCACGATCAGGACGAGGCTCGCGCGGATGGCGCGCCCGGAAGCGATCCCGACCCCCTCGGGACCGCCGGTCGCGTGGTAGCCCTGGTACGCGTGCACGAGCGTCACCACCAGGACGAACACCACCACCTTGATCAGCGAGTAGATCAGGTCGACCGGCTCGGTGAACATGTGGAAGTAGTGGTCGTAGGCGCCCGCACCCTGCCCTTGCACCACGGTGACGGTCACGCCGGTGGCGGCGAACCCGAGGGCGAGCGCGATCAGGTAGGACGGGACGACGGCACCCACCGCGGCGATGAGCCGGGTGGACACGACGTACGGAACGGAGTCGATGGCCTGGGCCTCGAGCGCGTCGATCTCCTCGGAGATCCGCATCGCGCCGACCTCGGCGGTGATCCGGCAACCGGCCTGCGCGGCGAAACCGATCGCGGCGATCAGCGGCGCGAGTTCGCGCGGGTTGGCCAGGGCCGACATCGCGCCGGTCAGCGGTCCCATCCCGAGCATGTCCAGCGCCGAGAAGCCGACGAGACCGACCATCGCTCCCGCGACGATGCCGAGGATGGCCAGGACCGGGGCGACGCCACCGCCGACGATGACGGCGCGGCCGTTACCCCAGGTCAGATCGGTGAAGATCGCGACGGTCTGGCGCCGGTTGCGGCGCAGGGCGTGTCCGATCCCGCGGAACGAGACGACGACGAAGTGCAGGTACTGCCCGAGGGCTTCGATCGGGTCCCAGGCCCGGCGCGCGTGACGCGTCCACCGCAGGCCGCGGGGCAGATAGGGGGATGGTGTCGCGACCGGGGTCTGCTGTGCGGCGCTCATCAGAGGAACCTCATCGGAACGAACATCAGGACCACCTGTGTGATGAAGAGGTTGACGACCATGCAGGCGATGATGCTGAGCACCACGGCCGCGTTGACGCTGTCGGCCACGCCCTTCGGGCCGCCCTTGGCCTCGAGCCCGCGTTGGCTCGAGATGACGGCCACCACGTAACCGAAGACCGCGGCCTTGAGCAGGCACACGATCAGGTCGGTGGTCGAGGCGAAGCTGCCGAAGGACAACCAGTACGAGCCCGGGGCCACCCCCTGACCGAGGGAGGCGACCGCGAAGCTCGCGAGGATGCTCATCAGGATGATCAGCACCGACAGCATGGGGGCGACGACGATCATCGCCAGGATGCGGGGGGAGACCAGCCGGCGTTGCGGGTCGATACCCAGGGTGCGCAGCGCGTCGATCTCCTCCCGGATGGTGCGGGAGGCCAGGTCCGCGGAGATCGCCGACCCGCCCGCCCCACCGATGAGCAGGGCCGCGGCCAGTGGCGCGATCTGCTGCATGACGCCCATGCCGCCGACCGCGCCGGCCATCGAGTTGGCGCCGACGTTGTCGGTCATGCTGCCGACCTGCACGGCGATGACCACGCCGAGCGGCAGGGCGACCAGGATCGCGGGCACGGCCGACACCGAGATGAAGAACCAGCCCTGAACGATCGCCTCCCGCAACGGGAAGCGGCCGGTGGCGATGTCGACGATCAGGTATGCGGTGGAGCGGAAGGCCAACCGGAGCGTGCGCCCGAAGGTGCGTGTCGCCTCGGCGCCGCGTGCGGCGACTGCCCCGCCGAACGGCCGGTCCCCCGGCACGGCATCGTCCACGGTTCGTGAAGTCACGTTGATCCCCCCTGAGAAAACTGATGGTGAAGAACCGAGCGCGCAGCGTGCGGGTCCGGCGGGACCGCGTCGACGACCGCAGCGTCGCTACCGCGTCCGGGACGAACCCGGGGACGCGTTCGATGAACGGTGGAACCGGGTGTCAGACCTCCAGGGCGGCGCGGGCTTCGGGGATCATCCGCACACGTGCGGGGAGTACGCGGCCGGCGGCGCGCACGATCGCGATCAGCGCCCGGAACTCTCGTTCACGGGCCGGGCTCCACGGCACGTCCCAGATCTGCCGGACGTACTCGGGGAAGGCGCCGAACATCAAGGTCTCGACCGGCCGGCTCGTCAGCTTCTCCAGCAGCGCCGGCAGCGGGCGGGGGAGGGCCGCGAGTTTCGGTTCGAGAGTCGCGATCACATCCTGCTCGTCGACGAGCTGCTGCATCCGCCGGGTGCCGGGCGACATGGCGAGTTTCTGCACGACCCCCTGCTCGACGTATGTGCGCAGCCCTGCGACATCGGCAGGCATGTCCTGCTCGCGCACCCCGAAGAGCAGGCCGAGGCGGCGGCTCTCCCGGTAGAACGCTTCCACCGCCGCGTCGGGTTGCGGACCGAAGCAGATGGTGATCGCGTAGATCAGGGACTCGATCGTGGTGAGGTGCACCCACGTCCACACGTCGCGGTTCCACGCGTGGTATTTGCGTCCCTCGTAGTCGAGTCCGGTGATGGGCCGGTGCATTTCGCGCAGCTCGCGTGCGGATTCGGCCACGTTGTCGCCGAAATAGATCCGGTAGGTGTAGGCCAGGGTGTTCTCCGCGCGCACCGACGGCTGGTTGAACGACTTCGAATGTTGCTCGAGCGCAACCATGACGGTGGGATGTGTGCCCTGCAGTGACAGCGCCCGGAACAGGAACAGCGGCCAGATCCGCCGATCCGCCAGCAGGCGCACGAAGGTGCGGTCGGCGACGGGAACATCCTCCTCGATGTCCACGGAAACACGTTGTGCCGGAGTGGTTTCCATCGCGATACTCCTCGGGTTCAGTGAGCGGGCGGCCCGGGGCCGGGGTCAGCTGTCGGCGGGGGGTGTGGACGGCACGATGAGGAACGACAGCATCGTCCTGGCGATGCGCCGTACGCCGTCGTCGGACGCCGTGGCGGGTCCGAGTTCGGGAGCCAGCCAGACGCTCGCGAAGAAGCGGGAGATGATCTCCGCGGCGGTCTCGGTGTCGAACTCGATCCCGGTCTCCCGCGCCGTGGATTCGAGCTCCTCACGGACGGAGGTGAGCAGCATGGTGGTGATCTGCGGGTCGTGCAGGAGCGGGAGCGCAACGCCGTCGTCGACGAAGCGCCGGGCCACCGGATGGTTCCGGACGGTGCGCACGGCTTCGACGAGCCATTCGACCGACCTCTCGAGGGGGTCCTCGATCGAGTCGATCGCGGCGTGGAACTCGGTGACGAGACGATCGAGTTCCCAGGCGAACGCGCGGGAGAGCAGCTCTTCCTTGGTGTCGAAGCGGCGGAACACGGTCGCGCGTCCCACGCCGGCTTCGGTCGCCACGTCGGTCACGGTGGTCCGTTCCAGGCCGTGACGACTCAGGCACCGCATGGTCGCCGCGAGGATGGCGGCGTCGGTGGGGTCGAGGTCGGTGCTGTGGCCGACGAGTGCTCCGACCAGGAGCGAGCGGACCGGGGTGATACCCATAGTTCGGGAACGGTATCACCGATCTCACCGGGTGCAAATAACAAGTTCTAGCTAACCGAACTTATGTTTGTGCAGGCCTCTTTGCGCTCTGTCCTGAAACAGAGTTCATTTCCCAGGGCAGCGTTCATCTCGTTCGAGATGTCGGCGCGGTGTCGGTGTGGTGGTGCCGGAGCGGATCTCCGGCGTCGGTCAGTCCTCGGTGCCGGTGGCGGCGTAGTGGCTGTCGGGAAGGACGAGCATGCGCGCGAAGCTGATCGCGCGGGGGGTCGTCTCGAAGACGTGTCGTTCCTGGCCGTCGCTGGTGGTGAACACGCCGACGGCTTCGAGTGGGCGCACGTGTTCGGGCTTGGTTCCGGAGATCAACACGGTGATGTGCCGGTGTTCGAGTTTGGTGACGGCGTCCTTGAGGACGATGGCGCCGGTGGCGTCGAGGGCGGTCACCCGCGACATGCGCAGGATCACCACCTTCACGTCCGCGACCTCGGCGAGTTCGAGGAGGAATCGGTGCGCCGCGGCGAAGAACAACGCGCCCTCGATACGGTAGGCGACAATGTGCTCGCGCAGGAGTTCGTGCTCTTCGTCCAGGTGATCGCCCTGTTCGAGCGGGACCTGCTCGATCCGCGCCGACCTGGCGACCGCCCTCAGCGCGAGGAGTGCGGCGAATCCGACACCGACGGCGACCGCGGTGACCAAGTCGAAGACGACGGTGACGAGGAACGTCGCGATCATCACGACGGTGTCGGCCCGGCCGGCACGGGCGATGGCGAGGACGGAGGCCGTTTCGACCATCCGGACGGTGGTGGCCAGGAGCACCCCGGCGAGGGCGGCGAGGGGGATCTCGGCGACGAGACCGGCGGCCAGGTACACGATCGCGGCGAGGATGAGCGCGTGCGTCAGGGCCGCGAGCCGGGTCCGGGCGCCGGAGCGGACGTTGACCGCGGTCCGGGCGATCGCGCCGGTCGCCGGGACGCCGCCGAACAGCGGTGCGGCGATGTTCGCCAGGCCCTGCCCGAACAGTTCCCGGTCGGGATCGTGGCGCGTGCCGACGGCCATCGAATCCGCGGCGGTCGCCGAGAGGAGCGACTCGAGCGCCGCCAAGGCGGCGACGGCGAGGGCGGGTGCGATCAGCGAGGGGAGATTCTCCAGGTCCAGGAAGCCCAGGGTCGGTGCGGAAAACCCGGACGGAATGGCGCCGATCCGGGCGATGTCCCAGCCGAACAGTTGCGCGACGACGGTCGCGGCGGCGACCGCGACGAGGGAGAACGGGATCCTCGGGAAGAAGCGTCCGCCGATGAGAATCGCCACGGCGACCACCAGCGCGAGCGACGGTGTCAGGATCGACGGGTTCGCGACGAACTTGTGAACGGCATCGAACGCGGACTGCCACACCTTCTCGCCCTCGGCGCCGGAGATGCCCAGGGCGGCCGGGACCTGCTGGAGAGCGATGACGACGGCGATGCCGGCGGTGAACCCCTCGATCACGGGGGCCGGCATGTAGCGGACGGCTCGGCCGATGCCCGCGAATGCCAGCGCGACCAGGACCACACCCGCGATCAGCCCGACCGCGAGCACACCCGTCGGGCCGTACTGGGCCACGATCGGCACCAGAACCACGGTCATCGCGCCGGTGGGGCCCGACACCTGGAAGCGGGAACCGCCGAACACGGCCGCGACGGCTCCGGCGATGACCGCTGTCGTCAGGCCTGCGGCGGCACCGAGGCCGGAGCTGACACCGAATCCCAGCGCCAGCGGCAGTGCCACCAGCGCGACGATCAGGCCGGAGAGCAGATCGGCGCCGGGAGCCCGGAACGCGGGTTTCCACTCGCTCCATCGGGGCAGGAGCGCGGCGACCGACCGACCCACGCCGGAGACACGGTTACCGGTAGCGCCGGTCGTGTTCGCGGGCTCGTTCGGGTTTCCCAGTACAGACATGTGCAGCTTCCTCAGTGTGCCGAGAGCCTTTCCAGCGATGGAAAGTTGGGCGATGCGTGGTGCGCGGTTCGGTCGACTGTGGTGGACAGGTGTTGCGGATCGTCTCCCCCCGGCCGGGCCTGCGGAGGGGACACAGGCCCGGCCGGGGAGACGTGGCCCCGGCAGGGAGGAGGCGATCCCTCTCCTCCGTGCCGGGGCCCGGGGGAAGGCACGGAACGCGGGCAGATCGACGTGATGCGTTCCGTGCCTGGGTCATGGGCCCAGCGCTGCGACGGTCAGGCTTCGCGGCGGTGCTTGCGTTCCCGGGCACGACGGAAGTCGGCTCTCGTGCACATCCGTGCTGCCGGCGGATCCGTGCGCGTCGTGGTCCTTGTCGGTCACCCTCATCGTCCGTTCATGCAAGGTATGTATTTAGGAATCCTGCAAGGTATGAAGTTTAGAAAATCTGCAATCAGTGGGTGCGGGCTGCGCCGCGTCGATGCTCGGTGGGTCAGCTCGTCGAGTGGCCCACCAGTGCCGCGGACTCCGGTTGGTCCTCGAGCAGCTCGGCCTGTCCCGCGACGACGCCCGTGAGGATCCCCCTGGCGATCTTCAACAGATCCGCGACCTGTGGCGAGGTCAAGGTGTAGGACACCGACAGGCCCTCCCTCCTGGCCGTCACCAGTCCGGCGCGACGCAGGATCGACAGCTGCTGGGACAGGTTCGCCGGTTCGATCCCGACCTCGGGCAGCATCTCCGAGACGGCATGATCACGCTCGCTCAGCAGTTCGAGCACCCTGATCCGCGCCGGGTGCCCCAGTGTCTTGAAGAAGTCCGCCTTCATCTGATACAGCGGTTGGCGCGAGTTCGTGGCCATGGCGCCTCCTGTGTTCTCCGTCGGCCGGTCGCTTCCGGTCGAGGCGTTCTCGTCCTCGTCGCGGGAACGCATTCGTGCACCCTCGCGCTGGCGGAATCATGCCATGCGGAAGCGCTGGTTGCGAATCTTAGCAATTTGCCAATTCGGTGTTGCGCCCGATCGCGCCCGCGGCTTCCTCGGCCGCTCTGCCTGGGCGTCTGCCCCGATGTCCGATTTGTGGTTCGATGGTGACGTGACGGCATTGATCTGGCTGATCGCGGGTGTGGCTCTCGCCGCAGCCGAAGCGCTGACCGGAGACTTCGTGCTGCTCATGCTCGGCGGGGCCGCCCTCCTGACCGCGGGCGTCTCGGCTGCGACGGACTTTCCCGTGTGGGCCGATGCCGTGGTGTTCGCGCTGTCCTCGCTGGTGCTGTTGCTCGGGGTGCGACCGGCGCTGCGCCGGCGCTATTCGGCTCCGCCCGCGCTGACCACGGGTGTCGACGCCCTGCCGGGCAAACATGCCCTCGTTCTCGAGCAGGTCGACGAGCATTCGGGGCGGGTGAAGATCGACGGTGAGGTCTGGACGGCGCGTCCGCTCGACGAAACCGCGGTGTACGAACCGGGAACGACTGTGACGGTGATGCAGATCGACGGCGCAACGGCCGTCGTATGGAGGGGTGTCTGACGATGGAAGCGTTGATCGTGCTCGCCGTCCTGGTGGCACTCGTGGTGCTGGTCGTGGTCAAGTCGGTGGCGCTGGTGCCGCAGGCCGAGGCCGCGGTGATCGAACGGCTGGGTCGCTACTACCGGACCGCGTCGGGACAGCTCACCTTCCTGGTGCCGTTCGTCGACCGCATCCGCGCAAAGGTCGACCTGCGCGAGCGGGTCGTCTCGTTCCCGCCGCAGCCGGTGATCACCCAGGACAACCTGACGCTGAGCATCGACACCGTCGTGTACTTCCAGGTCACCAACCCGCAGGCCGCGGTCTACGAGATCAGCAACTACATCGCCGCGGTCGAGCAGTTGACGGTGACGACGCTGCGCAACGTCGTCGGCGGGATGACCCTCGAGGAGACCCTGACTTCGCGCGACTCCATCAACGGTCAGCTGCGGGGCGTGCTCGACGAGGCGACCGGCCGATGGGGGCTGCGGGTCGCCCGCGTCGAACTGAAGAGCATCGATCCGCCGCCGTCGATCCAGGAATCGATGGAGAAGCAGATGAAGGCCGATCGCGAGAAGCGCGCGATGATCCTCACCGCCGAGGGTCACCGCGAAGCCGCGATCAAGACCGCCGAGGGCGACAAGCAGTCGCGGATCCTGTCGGCCGAGGGCTCCAAGCAGGCCGCGATTCTCGAGGCCGAGGCCGACCGCCAGTCCCGGATCCTGCGGGCCCAGGGCGATCGGGCCGCGAAGTATCTCGAATCGCAGGGTCAGGCGAAGGCGATCGAGAAGGTGTTCGCGGCGATCAAGTCCGGGAAGCCGACCCCCGAACTGCTCGCGTACCAGTACCTGCAGACGCTGCCGCAGATGGCGCAGGGCGATGCGAACAAGGTGTGGCTGGTGCCCAGTGACTTCGGTGAGGCGCTCAAGGGATTCGCGAAGACCCTCGGTGCGCCCGGCGACGACGGGGTCTTCCGTTTCGAGCCGTCGCCCGTCGAGGAGGAACTGCCCCGGCCGGAGGACGACACCGCCGAGGTCGCCGACTGGTTCACCACCGCCCGCGACCCGGAGGTCGCGCAGGCGGTCGCCGAGGCCGAGGCCGTCGCGCGCAAGCCCGTCGACCCGGCGGTGCGCACGAGCGGGGAGCCGGCCGGGGGACCGGACTTCGGTG